>CAZXTI010000162.1:0-4604 GCA_964643565.1 uncultured Hyphomonas sp.
CCTTCTTGATCGATTTGACAATCTCTTCAGGGTCACGTTCGCCAGCGGTCATGAAGGTGTTTGTCATGCGCGGCATGGGCACGGCGTCATAGCCCTCACGGCGGCCATTTCCGGTTGGCTCAACGCCCATCAGACGCGCATTCTGGCGGTCCTGCATATAGCCCTTGAGAATACCATCCTCGATCAACACATTGCGTTTTGTCTCGGTGCCTTCATCGTCAAAGGAGAGCGAACCTCGCCGGTCCTCAATTGTGCCATCGTCGATCACGGTCACGCCCTTTGCGGCGACCTGTTCACCAATGCGGCCTGAATAGACGCTCGTGCCTTTGCGGTTGAAGTCGCCTTCCAGCCCATGCCCGACCGCTTCATGCAGGAGGACGGCAGGCCAGCCTGGCCCCAGCACAACTTCCATTTCTCCAGCAGGCGCGGGCACGCTTTCCAGGTTGATCTCAGCTTTGCGCAAGGCTCGCATGGCCAGCGCTTGCCAGCGTTCTGGCGCGATCCAGTCTTCATAGGCAGCCCGGCCACCTGCACCGGCTGACGCTGATTCGCGTCGGCCATTTTGCTCAAGCGTTACGGACACATTGATCCGAACGAGCGGGCGGGTATCGTGCATGGCCGCGCCGCCGGGCCTGAGAATGTCGATCTGCTTATGGGACCCTGACAGGACAGCGGAAACTTGCACGACGCGGGGGTCTTTGGCGCGCACCCAAGCATCGATCTCGGCCAGCAAGCCAGTCTTGACGGTGAAATCTGGCGCTTGGGTTGGGTCAATTGGTTGGTAGAGCTGGCGATTGGTTGGGCGCGGGGGCTCTGCAAGCGTGCCAGAATATCCCTGCTTTGCAGCAATCGCGGTCGCGGCGGCGCGTTTGATCGCGTCAATTGAAAGCTCTGATGCGTGGGCATAGCCGGTTGCCTCGCCTGCAACAATGCGCAATCCGAAGCCTTGGCCTGTATCAAAGGCGGCGGACTTTAAGCGGCCATCATCAAATACGAAGCTCTCTGAACGGGTGCGTTCAACATAAAGTTCGCCGTCATCGGCACCATGTACGGCGTCGTCTAAAAGGGCGATTGCGGCGGCTTTATCAAAAGCAAAGTTGGGCGGTGTTGTCATACCGCTTTAGATGGACGCAAATGCGCCATACGGCAAGCCTAGCCCTCTGATACGATGGAGTATCTTTCCAGCTGGGTGAGCGGTAAATTCCACCCCGGATGGATCTCCAGCGCTTTTTGGAGTGACTCATAGGCGGATGTTACATCACCGGTGAGTTCATAAGCGAGGCCGAGATTATAGTGCGCCGCCTCCGGGTTTCCTGTGTTTAGTTCCAGTGCATATGTGAGGAGGTCAATTGCTTCGCCCGGTTGCCCGGATGCGATCTTTGCTGCGCCCTTATTCAGATAAGCGTCACCGAGGCGCGGGCGCAGACGAATAGCTCTGTCATAATCGGTCAGCGCATCGTCGAATTTACTTGCGCGCATATAAAGGATGCCGCGATTAACATAGCTTGCGGCCAGATCTCTTGGGTTCAATGTGTTTGATTCGATGGCTTTCGTGCACTTTGCAATATGCCCATTATGTGGATTTTGCTGTTTGAGGGCCGTTTGATAGCAAGTCTTGCCAGTGCCATTGCTAATTATTGTTTGCGCCTGCGCAGCGCCAGCAAAGATGAGTAGAACTGGCAATAGGATGGCTAGTTTCTTTTGCATAAACGCCTCCGTCATTGACTGATGTGGTTAAACGATATGCTTAACTATAAGCGATTTGAAGGCAATTTGCACTTTAAAACTTATTGTGATCCCGGTCATTTTGTGGGGAGAAAATCGCGTTTGGCTGCCTGCGACAATTTTGAGCGCATCTTGTTATGGGTGGACGCGGCGTTTTGGAGTAGGTAGGACGGAGAAAATTCTCACTCATGAGGGAGTCGCGCGTGCGATATTTGATTTTATTGTTTGGTGTATTGGGTTCTGCAATCGCCGGGACAGCTGCGGCTGCGGTACCAGGAAAGCCAACACCTGGGGGCATCGGTTTTCAGACGCCGGTTACCGATTTGGCCCGAGATGCCTTCGGTTTCCACGATACATGGCTTTTGTGGATGTGCATTATCATTACGCTATTCGTATTGGCGCTGCTGATCTATGTGATGGTTCGCTTCCGCGCCAAGGCAAATCCGGTGCCTTCCAAAACAACGCACAATGCGTTCATCGAAGTTGTTTGGACATTGGTTCCGGTTGTGATCCTTGTTCTTATCGCAGCGATCTCTTTTCCGCTTCTATTCAAATTCGATAGTGCGCCAGATTTGCAAGCGATTGCGTCGGGGGAAATTACCGCAAGTGTTGAGGAGCAAGCTGCTGCCTCTGCTGGGTGGGTAAATGTCAAAGCGCAAGGTAATCAGTGGAACTGGACATATTCTTTCCCTGACGAGTTGGACGCTGATGGCTTTCCATTAGAGTTCACCTCTAGCCCGCTCCATGTTGGGCTGAGCACGGACCCGGACGTTGGCGAGCGGTTCTTGTCCGTTGATTTTCCATTGGTTGTTCCAGCCAACCGCTACATTCGCTATTACACGGCTGCCTCTGATGTCATTCACTCATTCGCGATGCCGAGCTTTGGCATTAAAACGGATGCGGTTCCGGGGCGCCTGAACCAAGGCTGGTTCAAGGTTGACCAAACCGGCATCTTTTATGGCCAATGTTCAGAGCTATGCGGCAAGAACCATGCCTATATGCCGATCGAAATTCGCGTTGTTCCACAAGCACAATATGACGCTTGGTTGGAAATGATGAAGCGTGGTGAGTTTGAAGCGGCGGCCCAACGTGTCGCCTCCCTGGACGCGCTTGAGACACCCATCAGACTTGCAGCTGCAAATTAGTTAGAGAGATTACGCCATGCCTATGGATGAAATTGCACTAGATCACGCACATGATGATCACGATCACAAGCCCGGCTTTTTTGTGCGGTGGTTCTTCTCGACCAACCACAAAGACATCGGTACGCTGTATCTGGTTTTTGCGCTTATCGCCGGTATTGTTGGCTATACGCTTTCCGGCCTGATCCGTGTTGAGCTGGCTCAGCCCGGCATTGGCCCGCTTCTTGGCCTGACAGAGTATTTCTATGGCCTGACCGGCGATGCCGCGATTGAGCAATCAAAGCAATTTTATAATACGATCATCACCTATCACGGCCTGATCATGATTTTCTTCATGGTGATGCCCGCGCTTATTGGCGGATTTGGTAACTGGTTTGTGCCGCTGATGATTGGTGCGCCGGATATGGCCTTCCCGCGCATGAACAATATTTCGTTCTGGCTCACAGTGGCCGGGTTTGGCCTGCTGATTATCTCAATGCTCGTTCCATCAGGTAATGGCGGAAACGGCTTTGGCGGCGGCTGGGTGCTCTACCCGCCGCTTTCGGGGCTGAAGGGGCATTCCGGTCCGGCAATGGATCTGGTGATCTTGTCGCTGCACACGGTCGGGATTGCGTCTATTCTTGGCGCGATCAATTTCATCGTGACGATTTTGAATATGCGCGCACCGGGTATGACGATGCATAAGATGCCGCTTTTTGCGTGGTCTATTCTGGTCACTGCGGCGCTGCTGCTGCTCGCGCTTCCGGTTCTGGCTGGTGCACTGACCATGCTTTTGACTGACCGTAATTTCGGATCGCAATTCTTTGTGCCCGAAGGCGGCGGTGATCCGATCATGTTCCAGCATTTGTTCTGGTTCTTCGGACACCCTGAAGTTTACATCATGATCCTTCCCGGATTTGGTATTGTCAGCCACATCATTTCGACCTTCTCCAAGAAGCCAATCTTTGGCTATCTCGGCATGGCTTATGCGATGGTCGCGATTGGCGTCATTGGCTTCGTCGTATGGGCGCACCACATGTACACGGTCGGCATGCCGGTTGAGATGAAGGCCTACTTTGTCGCCGCGACAATGGTTATTGCAGTTCCGACGGGCATCAAGATTTTCTCATGGATCGCGACCATGTGGGGCGGCTCGCTTACATTCGCCGTGCCGATGCAGTGGGCGATCGGGTTCATCTTCCTGTTTACGCTTGGCGGCGTGACCGGGGTTGTGCTTGCCAATGCCGGTGTCGACCATGCGCTGCACGATACATATTATGTTGTTGCGCACTTCCACTATGTGCTCTCGCTCGGCGCTGTGTTCGCGCTCTTTGCGGGCTGGTATTACTGGTTCGAGAAAATGTTCGGCGTGAAGTATAATGGCTTCCTTGGCGGGCTCCACTTCTGGCTGATGTTTATTGGCTCAAACGTCCTGTTCTTCCCGCAGCACTTCTTGGGTCTTCAGGGCATGCCGCGCCGCTATGTTGATTATAACCCAGCCTATGCTGAGTGGCATTGGTGGTCTTCTATCGGATACGGGATCACGGCGATCGGAACGCTTGTCTTCTTTGTGATGCTGATCGAAGCTGCTGTGCGTCGGCGTAAGGCTGAGGCTAATCCTTGGGGTGAAGGCGCAACGACGCTGGAGTGGACTTTGTCCTCACCGCCGCCATTCCACCAATACTCAACCATCCCGCGCGTGAAGGATACAGACGGGCACTAGGGTGAGCTGACATTTATACCGATCAACCCTCTCTG
>CAZXTI010000163.1:0-4563 GCA_964643565.1 uncultured Hyphomonas sp.
ATGTTCACGTGCGGCTTGGTGCGCTCAAACTTTTCCTTGGCCATAGGGCCCTCCTACTTCTTGTCTGCATTTGCCCAGAAGATTTTGATCTCTGAGCCTATTCGTTAAAACCTAATCGAGCTCGCTAATAATCTTCTGGGCCTCAGCCTTTGGGACTTCAGCATAATGATCGAACTGCATTGTAAACTGCGCCCGTCCTTGCGACATGCCGCGCAGATTGGACACATATCCAAACATGTTTACCAGCGGCACTGTTGCATTGATCGCCGTGGCATTACCACGTGGCTCTGAGCCTTGGATCTGTCCGCGACGTGAGTTCAGGTCACCGATAATGTCACCCATATAGTCTTCAGGTGTCACCACCTCGACCTTCATGACAGGTTCCATCAAGCGTGGATCGCCAGAAGACTTCAGTTCACGGAAAGCTGCGCGCGCCGCAATCTCGAACGCCAGCACGCTGGAGTCGACATCATGGTAAGCACCATCATTTAGCGTCGCTTTGAAATCGGTCATCGGATAGCCAGCCAGAAGACCGTTCTCCTTGGCCATGTTGATGCCTTTTTCAACGCCTGGAATATATTCCTTCGGAACGTTACCGCCGACAACTTTCGATTCAAACTGGAAGCCAGAACCCGGCTCCAATGGTTCGAACGTCACCTTGATACGCGCAAACTGACCAGAACCACCGGACTGTTTCTTGTGCGTGTAATCAACATCGGCTGCGCGTCCAAGCGCTTCGCGGTAGGCAACCATTGGCTGACCAATGTTTGCCTCAACCTTAAACTCACGCTTCAGACGGTCAACGAGGATATCAAGGTGAAGCTCACCCATCCCCTTCATGATTGTCTGACCAGATTCCATATCCGTCTCAACGCGGAAGGATGGATCCTCAGCGGCAAGGCGTTGCAGCCCGACAGACATCTTCTCTTGGTCAGCCTTAGATTTTGGCTCAACCGCAATCTCGATAACCGGATCAGGGAAGTTCATCGTCTCCAGCACAACTGGCGATGACTTGTCTGACAGCGTATCACCCGTCGTCGTCTGCTTAAGGCCAGCAAGCGCGATAATGTCGCCAGCATAAGCTTCTTCAATCTCTTCGCGGTCATTGGAGTGCATGATCATCATGCGGCCAACGCGCTCAGCTTTGCCCTTAGTCGCGTTCAGGACAGAGCCACCCTTGGTCAGGACGCCAGAATAAATCCGGACAAATGTCAGCGAACCAACGAATGGATCGTTCCAGATTTTAAATGCCAGACCTGAAAACGGCTCTTCATCAGAGGCATTACGCGCAATGTCACGTGTCTCGGTTTCATCGCCCGGCTTAAAGCCCATATAGGCAGGCACGTCCAAAGGACTTGGCAGATAATCGAGCACAGCGTTCAGCATTGGCTGAACACCTTTGTTCTTAAACGCAGAGCCACCAATAACAGGCACAAATGCCATCGCCAGCGTACCCTTACGGATCAAGCGGCGCAGCGTCTCAACATCAGGCTCTTCGCCTTCCAGATACGCCATCATAACTTCTTCGTCTTGCTCAACAGCAAGCTCGACCATGGCAGAACGCATCTCGGCGCACTTGTCTTTCAACTCGTCGCGGATTTCGCGCAGTTCCCAAGTCGCGCCAAGGTCTTCCCCGGCCCAAACCCATTCCTGCATCGTAATCAGGTCAACATGACCTTCCAGCTCTGTCTCAGACCCAATCGGGCACTGAATTGGCATCGCCTTGCTGCCCGTGCGGTCTTCGATCATCTCAACACAGTTGAAGAAGTCAGCGCCGATCTTGTCCATCTTGTTGACGAACACGATACGCGGAACATTGTAGCGATCAGCCTGACGCCAAACCGTCTCTGTCTGTGGCTCAACACCCGCATTGGCATCAAGCACACATACCGCGCCATCAAGCACAGCCAGCGAGCGCTCAACTTCAATCGTGAAGTCAACGTGTCCCGGCGTGTCAATAATGTTCAAGCGGTGCTTTTCAGTCTGCGGCGTTACGCCATCATCTGTGCGTTCCCAGAACGTCGTCGTCGCAGCAGACGTAATCGTGATGCCACGCTCCTGCTCCTGCTCCATGTGATCCATGGTTGCAGCACCGTCATGGACTTCGCCAATCTTGTGAGATTTACCAGTATAATAAAGGATGCGTTCGGATGTCGTCGTCTTACCAGCATCAATGTGAGCCATGATGCCAAAGTTACGGTAGCGATCCAGCGGGTATTCGCGGGCCATGTGACTTACTTTCTTTTCAATAGGTCTGGAGGGACTCTACGCGCTGTCTACCAGCGATAGTGTGAAAATGCGCGGTTGGCTTCAGCCATCTTGTGCGTGTCTTCGCGCTTCTTAACGGCAGCGCCGCGCCCTTGGCTGGCATCCATCAATTCGCCAGCAAGACGTTCGCGCATCGTTGTTTCGTTACGGTCGCGCGCCTTTTCAGCAAGCCAGCGAATAGCCAGCGCCTGACGGCGTTCCGGGCGCACTTCAACAGGCACCTGATATGTTGCACCACCAACACGGCGGGAGCGAACCTCAACACTTGGCGCAATTGCTTCCAAAGCGTCGTTAAAAACATCCAGCGGGTCGCGCTTGGCGCGTTCCTCAACGAGATCCAGCGCACCATAAACAATCCGTTCTGCTGTGGATTTCTTACCATCCTTCATGATCTGATTCATGAACTTAGACAGAACCACATTTTTGAACTTTGGATCGGGAAGGACTTGGCGTTTTTCAGCGCTATGACGACGTGACATTTATAATTCTCTCTATTTCGGACGTTTCACGCCGTAATGCGAACGACGTTGTTTGCGATCTTTGACGCCTTGAGTATCAAGTACGCCGCGCAGAATATGGTAACGAACACCTGGAAGATCTTTCACACGGCCGCCACGGATAAGCACAACAGAGTGCTCTTGCAGATTGTGGCCCTCGCCCGGAATATAGCTCACCACTTCATAGCCCGTTGTCAGACGAACCTTGGCAACTTTACGAAGCGCCGAGTTCGGCTTCTTCGGCGTCGTTGTGTAAACACGCGTACAAACGCCGCGACGTTGCGGACAGGCTTTTAGCGCAGGAACCTTGTTCCGCGTCGGCTTTGGTTTCCGGGGCTTCCGGATAAGCTGGTTAATCGTCGGCATCGACGGGTCTCTTCTGTTGCAGGCCAAAGGCCTTTGTTCAAATAAATAGTGCCGAGAAGATCGATGTGATCCCTCAGCCGAATTTCAGTTATAATTTCGGCCTCTGATGCATATCAGAAACTGAGGCGGGTATTAGTCCCGGATACCCCTACCCGTCAAGCCTTTATCGGTGACATTCGCATAAGATTTAAACGGCCGGAAACACACACGCTTATGCCAGTATCTCTAAGGCAGGCGTTTTGCCATGATTTGATAGCGTTTATAGAGCCTCTGTTTCAGGCTCGGACGTCCCGGCAATTCAGCCCGATTGCTCATCACGAAGCGCTTTGCGGCAATATCATAAAGCTCGCGCACAAAGTAGTTTTCACGCGCGGCATCCGAGGCCAATGGGGTGTAAAATGCGCAGTTTTCAAAGAAATAGTGCGTAACTTGGCTACAACGGGTCATTCCCGCTGCCGTGCGCGGGTCGCCGCCATGAAACAAATTGGCCGACCAAATCAGCGCTTGACCTGCCTTTAACATCGCATTGGAGCGTTCGAACCCATGCGCTTCCATTTGCGCCGCAACAAAATCCTCATAGGCGGCATAATCCTGCGTGCCGGGCAATTCGTGTCTTTGGTAGACGGGCAATTTGTGACTACCGGCAAAATAATGCAACGGCCCTGATCCGGGCTGAATGTCCTCCAGCGCAATCCACACCCCGCACATAAACCGCTCAGGCGCACTGTTAAAATGATACGTGTCGGAATGCGTGCGCTGCTCTGTACCATATTTGAAGTTAAGCGTTTGAAACGGTATCGCGCGGCGGCCATAAAGCTTGCCTAAGAGGTCCAGCACCGCCGGATGCGTTGCCAGGTTTTCCACAACATCATTGACGAGCCAGCCATCCTGAATGCGTTCCGCCTCGCCCATATTCTCTGATGTGTAGGCGCGCGCGGTTTCTATGAGAGCCGGATCAAATCCGAAATCGACAATCGCAAACCCATCGCGCTGCAAGGAGCGGGCAGCGCTTCGCATCTCAGGATGCGATGCGATCAGCGCATCAAGCATCGCTGCCTCACCCTCAAAAAGGGGCTGCTCAGCCAAACGATTGTCGATGCGGTTTGCCATGCTGTCCTTTTGTGCTGCCCGTCCGCGCCCAGCCAAACTCTATGGTGCCTTCACCCGCTTCGCAATCCTTCAAAAGAAAAGTGCCGCCCTGGAACTCCAAAGCGGCACTTCAATTGTTTAGCACAGGCTTGCTTTATTCTGCCGCATCCGTGCTGTCCTCTTGGTCAGCTGCCGGCGCTGGAGCAGGCAATGCTGCGGCAGCGGCTGCTTCTGCCTCTGCTGCGGCTGCGGCTGCAGCTCTTGCACGGGCATTGCGCAAACGCGTGTCCCGATCAGCGGCAATCTTGCGGTAACGACGCATCGAGCCGCCAGTACCGGCCGG
>CAZXTI010000164.1:0-4542 GCA_964643565.1 uncultured Hyphomonas sp.
GCAGTGCCAGATCGACATCATTGGCCATATGTTTTGCGTCGCCGCAGACGAATAGCGCCGCGCCGCGTTCCAGCCATGCGAAAAATTCTTCGCCCTTTTCGCGCATCCTATCCTGAACATAAATCTTCTCAGCCTGATCTCTGGAGAAGGCTGTGTCTAAGTTTGTTAGGGTGCCACTTTTGAGGAAGTCTTGCAGCTCATCGCGGTAGAGAAAATCTGTGGCTTCGTTGCGGTCACCGAAGAAGAGCCAGATTGGGTTTGAGCGTTTCTGAAGACTGTGCCCCTGAAGGAAACCGCGAAATGGCGCAATGCCTGTGCCGGGCCCAATCATGATGACAGGGCGCGTTGTGTCTTCCGGTAATGTGAAGGCTTTATTGCGGACAAAGTAACCGCGGATTGTGCCGTTCACTTGAGCCCTGTCTTGCAAATAAGTCGAGGCGACGCCGCCATAGTTTCGGCCTGATGTCTCGTAGCGGACCGTTGCGACGCATAGGTCAACTTGATTGCTGGATTGGTTTGGGCTTGATGCGATGGAAAAGGAGCGCGGCATCAAGGGGCGCAGGCATTTTAGAACCCGCCCAACGTCTCGTTTTTCTGCGGGAATACGTCTTAGGATGTCCAGAACATCTTGGCCGTTAAGCTCATCTTCCGGAGTGAGGCCAACCATTTCCAGCAAATCTATCGAAGGTGTTCTTAGGTTGAGGTTTTCTAACAAGTCAGTATGCACGCTTGCATTTTTGTCGGCGGTTAGGTCTAGGCTAATTTCAGCCGCAAATTCGCGGACGAGTTCCGGGTCATTGGTTGAGAAGATATTTAGAATACCGCCGGCTTCATAGAGCTGGTCAATGCCCTCATGTTCCAGCGTGTACTGATAGGTTTCCTTGGTTGAGCTTTCGCGCGTCAATGCCTGCTTTTTCACAAGGATGAAACTTAGCGGATTGTCCCGGCTTGTGCCCGGCGCGCTCTTTTTACCGGCATTCGAGGCTTGCGTGACCATGATGGTCTGGTCGCCTTGTTTTGTGATGATGGGGAGGACTGCATGGGTCCACCCTTCAGCGTTTTCGGTATAGTCGACTGAGCAATCAATGCGCTCTGCGATCCGGTTTGCCCCGAGCTCTTCCAAACGGCGGTCCCAGTCACGGCCCGCTTGGCAGAATGTCTCATAGGCTGTGTCGCCGAGCGCCAGGACTGAATAGTGTACGCCGGATAAATCGACAGAGCTGTCTTGCGCGGCTTCCCAAAGTCCTTGTGCATTATCAGGCATGTCGCCTTCGCCATAGGTGCTGCAGATAATCATAACCCGCTCTTTGGCGGCGAGTGTCTCAAGGGTGATGTCATCCATGGACATCACGGTTGCCGCCATATCGTGGCTTTCGGCTAAGCGGGCAACATCGGATGCAATGGCTTCAGCATTTCCCGTGCGCGAGCCATAGATGATGCTGAGCGGTTTGCCGGTTACCTGTTTGACCTCTTGATAATCTTCAAGTGGTTTCACGCGAACAATTTGGCCAGAGAAGGCGGCGTTTCCGGTTACCGGATCAATGATCATATGGTCGGTAATGTCATTGACGCTGACGCCCGGTTTCTCAGACGCGATTGGCACTTTCGTCCCTTCGCGGTGATGACCAAACCCATGCGGAATACAGATTGTCCCGGACATCATTTCATCCGTTACCTCGGCGGGAAGACGAATGTCCCCGATACGCGAGGAGACGAGAATGTCGCTGCCGTCCGCGATGCGCAGGCGCTTGGCATCTTCAGGATTAATCATCGCGGTGCAGCGCACCATCTTTGAGCGGCTAAGCTTCTTGAATTGATGCATCCAGCTATTATTGGTGCTGACATGTCGCCGCCCGATCAGGCGCAATTCGTTCGCCTCTACTTGCGTGGAAGCGGCGACCAAGGCAGGGAAATCGACGGCAATAATCTCTTTAAGGCGATCTATATAGGGCGTGGGCGACATGTTGATCTTGCGGTCGTCTGTGATCAAGCCTTCTGGCACGCGCGGTTTCAATGGCCCAAGGCGTATGCCGTGTTCGGACTGGATCACCTTTTTCAGGCTCAAGCCGGAGAACCACCTTTTCGGGTGGCTGAGCTTGCCATATCGACCAAGCATTAAGCCCCAATTCACTGCGCGGCGCGGTGTCATCAGGCGCGTATAGAGATCCATTCCGCCAGGTGATAGCCTCCGAATAAGCTCTTTCAGGACCTGCCAATCATAGGGCCTGTCTTTGTCTGTCACCGGAAACAGGGCCTCAGAAAACTTCACATTATTGCTGACCGAGATTGTGTGGAAAATCATATCGTAATGGTCGACTTCAAGCCCGGTCGGGGTTGGCAATATGATGTTCGCGTGGCGCGTGGTTTCATTGATGTAATTATCAATTGAGACCATAAATTCCAGATCGGGTAGGGCGGTTTCCAAACGACTGCCGCTCGGGGTTGAGAGGACGGGATTGCCGCAAATGGTCATGAAGCCGCGGATTTTCTTGCCGTCACCTGCGTGGAACTCGTCGACCATGCCTGATACGGGAAGCTCGCCGTAAAACTCCTTCAGGCCTCTGGATTGACTTGTCCAACGTCCGAACGCCAAGGGCTGCTTTTTTGCGCGCGCCAGCTCAATCGCAGGCTCTGGGAACATCATCCCGCCTTCGCGGTCGAAATTGCCCGAGACAATATTGATCGTGTTGAGGAGCCAATTGCAAAGCCCACCATGGGGCTGTGTAGACAGACCCATCCGGCCATAGATGACAGCTTTGTCTTGCGCGGCAAACTCGGCCACGAGGCGTTCAATCGTGGGCGCATCTATGCCCGTTATCTCGGCAACGCGTTTTGGGTCAAACGGTGCGACGAGATCGCGAATAATTTCCTCGCCTTTCATATGAGGCGCGAGGCGTTCAAGCTTTATATGATTATCCCGGTACAGAATATGTAGGAATGCAAGAAGGAAATAGGCGTCCGTTGCGGGCTTGATAAAGTGATGCTCGGATGCGACCTTGGCTGTCTCGGTTTTGCGCGGGTCGATAACGACAAATTTGCCGCCCCTGTCTTTGATATGCTTTAGGCGTTCGGTCACGCCTGCTGAGGTCATGATGCTGCCATTGCTGGCAAGCGGGTTTGCGCCCAGAATGATCATATGATCTGTGCGGTCGATGTCTGGGACCGGAATACGAAACTCGTGCCCAAACATGAAATGCGCTGAAAAATGGTGCGGCAGCTGATCCATTGATGTTGCGGAGAATACGTTCTTGCTTCCAATCGCGCCTGTCAGTGTTTTGACAAACATCAACATGCCCAAATTATGTACGATCGGATTGCCTAAATAGGACGCGATAGTGTCAGCGCCATGGGTCTCACGGAGCCTGCTGAATTCACGTTCTATTGTGTCATAAGCATCATCCCAGCTAATGCGCTCCCACTGATCGCCGTTGCGCTTAACGGGGTATTTCAGCCTGTTCTCATCAAAGTGGAGCGGACCAAGCACAGGCGCTTTTGGACACATGCTGCCCCGGCTAAACGGATCGAGCTTGTCCGGCGTGACAGAAATCTGTTTCTCACCTTCAGCTTGCGGATCGTATTTAACCTCAACGCCGCACATGGCTTCGCAAAAGTTGCAAACCCGGAAATGCGTTTGCTCGCTCATGATACGCTGCCCGGCTTGGAGTTGAAGACTTTCGTGAAGATAAAGAAGAGGAGTAAGAAGCCCATTGCGAATAGCGGCATATATAGCTTCATCTTTTCGCCAGCGACTTCGCCAAAGACATGAAACAGGCTAAAAGCAATGCCCAAATAAAGTGCGGCAGAGGTCATGACGAAGAATAATACCTTCGCGTAGCTCACCTTGAAAAATCCAGACGCGACATAAAACGGGATGCGAACAGCAGAGACGAACCGCGCCATATAAAGCGACTTGCCGAGATTGTTTTTAACATTGTCTCCGGCTTTGGCGATGCGGGGGTTCTCGGCATATTTGCGCGCCCATGCGCGTGATATGGCTGCGCGCCCGAGGCCATATTTGAGCGAGGCACTAACCGTTAGTCCAAGCAAGGTCATCGCAAACCCGATCACCGGATCTCCTAGCCCCGAGGCACAAGCAGAGGCTGAGCCAAAAACTGCAACGTCTTCTTGTAAAAAGGGCAAAAAGAAAAAACAGATATATAACCCGATTTGATAGGTCTCGATAAACTCGGCCATCACAATCCCATTCCTACTAAAACGACCGGACGCGGCTCGCCGACAAGTCTTCTAACCCCTAGATTATGATGGCTTTTTTTGCGGCGGAGTTCAACGCTATACTAAGAACGGACGATAATATCTTCGCCGAAAGCGCTGGAATGGTCAGATTTTAGAGGCACAAGGGCCTTGTTTTTATTGGAGCGGGCGATGCGCTCCAAAACATTTATTATAGTCAATTAAAACAACATACTAGAGGTGTTGTGATTCCTATTTGTAGGGAGGATAGTAGGGAGAAATGTAGGCAGAAATAAGAGAAATATAGTGGAAAATAGATAACACCCAGTTGCGGAATTTTTCAACTGAAAT
>CAZXTI010000165.1:0-4526 GCA_964643565.1 uncultured Hyphomonas sp.
ATAGGCCAGCCAACTGATCGAATAGGCCCAAATGCCGCCATCAGGCCCAACCGCGTTCAGGTCCGCGCCGACCAGCATGCGCCGCGTTTCCAGCGTGATCCAAAAGAAGCCAGTGACAATTGCAAGCCATCCCCAGCCGTCTGCCTCAGTCGCCCGCTCTCTGCGCCTTAAAACCGCGCCATAAGCCGTCAGTAAGAGCGCAGGCATCGCCAATGCGACAAAAAGCAAATTGAAGATCGGGGCGCCACTTGCTGGCTCGCGGGTGAGCAAGAACAGCCCCAAGATCAGCGCGCCCGTGCCCATCATTGCCCCAGCATATTCAGCGACCTGATAGAGGCGTCCGCGCGATGACAAACGCCACGCAAAGCTTACCGCCATGCCGAGATAGGTGACCGCGTAACCGGACATTTCGCTCAGCTGCACGCCATCCGCATAGAGGTTTCCGCCCTGCGCGAAATGGCGAATTTCCAATCCAAGCAAGGCAAAGCCCAAGATGAGCGCGCCGCCTAGCGTGGCTTGGTGGAGGCGTTCTGTGTCTTTGGAGACCCATGACGCTGCGCCGAGCGCAATGATCGCGATCCCGAAGCCGAACAAAAGCTCATTAAAAATGGGCGTTGCTGAAACCTGTGTCTGGTCCAGCAGCCATGGCCGCATCAGCAAAGCCACCGCGCCCGCAACCGCGAGCGGGCCGCAAATATGCAATATCTGCAAAGGAAACCGCTTGTAAATCAAACAGATACCGAGCGCGAGCACGCCAAGCGCGCTGCCAAGCCATAGCCCTTCCAGAAAGGCAAATGGCGCAAGGGTCGCGCTCAAAAATGCCCCAAGCGCAAAGGCCGCCGCGATCTTTTCCTTGCCTTCAAATGCGGCGTTCTCACGCTTTAGATATTCCACCACGGCGACAAAACCCACCGCCAGACACAAGGCCAGATATCCCCACAAGAAGCCGGAAACATCGGCAAAAACACCAGACACAGGAACGAAAAGTGCAGCTACCGGCGTGATTGCAGCAGTTCCTGCCAGTTCTGCGGAGGCCTCGCCTGTTTTTTTCGGGAAGAGCGCCATCAAGCTCCCCGCCCCGCCAAAGCCAGCCACTGTGATGAGCACAGCTTGAACAAGTTGGTCGCCGCCGCCCGGCCAAAAGAGCAGGCTGGCAATGATCAGCACACCCGCAATTGGTGCCAGCAAGCCATAGCCCCTATCCCACCATGCCAGCGTCAGCGCTATGCCAGCATAGGCGTAGATCGCCCAAAGCGCGTCGACTGAAAACCCATTGATAAAATCCGCAAACAATAACCAACCGCTCAGCAGCGCGAATACACACATCGCGCCAATGCAAATGCCCTGAGACAATATCCGCCGCATAATCTTGCTGCGACTCAGCTTATCTCCCTTTGGCATCCACATATCAAAGCGGTCGCGTCCGATGGGAGAGCCAAGAACTGCGCCCAAGGCCAAGAGCGCGAGTGCATAAGCAGGCAGCACGAAATCCGGTGTATTGGATGCAAGCCCGGCAAGCCCCCAAAACGCCGCGCCGCCAAATGCAATGACCAGCAGATGCGGCCATCCCCTTATCATGGCGATCAGAAATGCGGTGGCCGTCACGCCGGCTGAATAGGCAAGCAAGAGCGTGACCGAGCCGCCATCTGCGCCTGTAAATAATGGACCGAAATAAGCACCAACGAGCCCAAGCCCGGCCACCCAGCTGCCAAACCTTAAAGACAATATGATGGCAAAACCAGCCACCCCGACATAGCTTGCAAACGCCATCAGCGGCGGGATGAGCTCATAGAGCGCACCTGCCGCAAATACCGCCCCGTTTAAAACCGTGATGCCCGCAGCCACCAGAATGGCTGGCAGATACCGGCTTGCACCGCGCCCCTCTTTGACAAGGCTTGATCCATTCGCCCTTGCGCCCGCGCCAACCAGCGCAAAGCCAAACAGAGCCGCGCCGCCGACGCGCGCCGCTGGCCCCAATAGTCCGGCATCCCAGACATAGCGCACAAGCAACAGTCCGCCCATCGCAACCGCTAGCCCGCCAATCCAGATCATCCAATTGGCCGCGATAAGTTCTTCCCAGTTACGCCCGGCTGGTTTCTCTGTTTGAATTTCTGACGCTTTAGATTGCCATTGCGCAGTCTGAGCGGGGATTTGTGCCGGGGGCTGAGGCGGGGCCTCGGCCGGCTCGGGCTCAGGCGCTGGCTCTATTTGGGTTGGCTCTGCTGAGGTTGAAATGTCAGGACCGTCAGAAGGCTTTTCTGTTGCAGCAGGCGCAGAGTCCCCCTCCTTAGACAGAGGCCTGCCTTGCAGCTCGCGGCGTATATATCGCAAATCTTCTTCGAGACGGCTCGTCCTGCGCCAAGCCAGAACCCCCAGCAGCGGTGCCAAAAGAAACCACAGGACAATCAGCACAATGATAAGAACAAAAAAACCTTCCATAAAGGCTCCCTCCATTTGTGAGCATATACTCACTAAATGGAGAATGTCAACACACCACTCCTATTGCGCATCGTATTTTGCTGGGCGCATAAAAAATGCCCGGCGCTTTGGCCGGGCATTTCCAAGATCGTTTCAGACGGGTTTAACCATCAGCTTCCAGCATGCCGGAGCGGAACAAGACGCCCGCCGCCGCAGCGCCGATCAGAGGCGCAACAATAAACAGCCAGAGCTGCGTTAAGGCTGAGCCGCCGACAAACACAGCCGGGCCAAAGCTACGCGCCGGGTTTACCGAAACGCCTGTAATCTGGATGCCGACAATGTGGATCAAGACGAGCGTTAGACCAATCGCCAGCCCCGCCATCGCTCCGTGCGCGCCTTCTTGTGTAGACCCGAGGATAACGACGAGGAAGAAGAAGGTTGCGACGACCTCAAACAGGAACGCCGCCATTAAGGTGTATTCTCCTAAATAACCGGCCCCCCATCCATTTGCGCCGAGACCATTTGTTCCAAGGTCATAGCCTCCCCGGCCCGATGCAATGAGGTAGAGAACCCCGGCACCAATCACCGCGCCAACAATTTGAGCGCCCCAATATTGGATCATCTCACCCATTTCCATCCGCCCGGCGACAAAGGCACCGAACGAGACGGCTGGGTTAACATGGCATCCCGACACCGGGCCAATGCCATATGCCATTGCGACAATCGCCAGACCAAAGGCAAAGGCGATACCAAGCTGTCCAACAGCCGATACCCCAACAGTTCCAGCGCCAGCAAGCACCGCCGCGCCGCACCCGAAGAAGACGAGTGCAAATGTCCCCAAACATTCAGCAAGTAGTTTTTTCATGATTTTGCCTCCCAGGCATGGTTATATTACGCAACCATTTATCCATAGTGAGCATAAGTCTCCAAGAACATGTCGCAGCTTGAACTGTATTTTCTGGCCCAGAGGACGAATACTTCAGATTAGTCTGCCTTAAGGCGGCGCTCCAACTCTTCGAGAAGTGCGGTCTTATCTGCACGAAAATCGCCCTCAATCCACCAATTTTCGATGGTTTTCAGCCATTTCCCCATTTCCGGGCCGGGCGACATGCCTGCTTTGAGGAGGTCTTCGCCTTTTAAGGGAAAGACTGGAACATCTGGATTGGCCTGTAGCGCGTCCCACACATCCTGCTGTGCGATATCCGCGACCCAGTCCACCATCGCTTGGCGACCGTACAAATATTGGTCACGGCGAACATCGGCTGGCGTTTCGTAATATCCTGTCACCTCGGCATAAGCCAAGAGCCGGTCGCGTTCGTCATTGGAAAGTTTCAAAGACTTAACCAGGTCCACCATCACCTGCGTTTCCTTTGGCAACAGGCTGAGCAAGCGCCGCATCGGGTCGACCGCCAGACCATATTGGGTTTCTGAATTTTCCATACCCTCAATATAGTTTGCAGCGGTGACATCCCGGTCCATTGGCCGCCCGGCATGCAACCAAGATGGCAAGATAATATCAAGCACACCAGCTTGTTGCATGGCTTTGCAGGCCGCTGCAGGCGACGGCGCGCCGAGCAGTTTCTTTAGCTCTTTCCATATCCGCTCAGCCGCGATTTGCCTCAAGCCCTCTTTCTGGCGCGCGCAGGCGGCAAGCCCTGCCTCATCAATCTCGGCCCCGTACCACGCATTGAACCGGAAGAAGCGCAGGATACGCAAATAGTCCTCACGCAGACGCTCATCCGCGTCACCTATGAAGATCACGCGTCCAGACGCAGCATCTTCCAGCCCGCCGCCGGTCGGATCATAAAGGGTTCCGTCTGCATCAGCGTAAATCGCGTTCAGCCTGAAGTCCCGGCGCTGGGCATCCTCGTCCCAGTCTTCTGTGAAAGCGACAACCGCGCGGCGGCCATCTGTCTCAATATCGCGGCGCAGGCTCGTAATCTCAAACGGGGTATGGTTCACAATGGCCGTGACCGTTCCATGTTCGACCCCGGTTGGAATGGCACGAATACTGGCCGCCTCTAGCGCTTTAATTGTCTCGTCAGGTTGAAGCTGCGTGGCAATATCGATGTCATCTACCACCCGCCCCATCAGCGTGTTACGCACGC
>CAZXTI010000166.1:0-4511 GCA_964643565.1 uncultured Hyphomonas sp.
GTAATGTAGAATCTATTGATATTATTGATGTCGAAGAAGAAGGCGGCGAACTTCGCCTGTTTGACGATGCTGGCAATCTAATAGCGACGATTGCTATTCCGGCGGGCGAGGACAATACGGTTCAGACACTAGACATCAATGTTGACGGGGTCGCGCGTCTTGAGGTCGACCTAGTGGGCTCTGGCGCAGTCGACAATCTGGCATTCACCACACCGGCAGAAACGGCGGGGATAATGGAAAATTCCGCCAGTTCAGATACTTTCGCTTTTGCCGGTGACACCGATGCAATCGATATCGACCTCGTGAGTGACTTTGGCGACCCCTTCGCGGGTCAAGCAGCACAAGCTGGTAGTAATGAACTGGCCACAGATGGGCTTGTTGCATCCGATGTCTTCACGATGTTCGATGAGGTTGATGCCTCTGCCACCTCGTCAATGACGGACTATTTTCTGGCATAACTGTCTTATTGCAACCGGGCACTTGTGGGAGAGCCCGGTTGCAAACTCAGCCCCCAAGGGTCAAGGATTGAAGCACTTCACGAGCGTCCAACATTTCAGTGCGCACTCCCCTAAAAAGGATCACCGCGCCATCAGCTTACAGGTTCTGTCCATGGCTTAAAACGCTCGGCGACTTCGGTATAGGTCGGGCGCTTAAACGGAATAATCAGGGCCGGCGTTTCTTCCAAACGCGCCCATCGCCATGCGTCAAATTCCGGCGTGTGCAGGTCGAGGCGCACATCACTGTCGGAACCATTAAATCTGAGCGCGAACCATTTCTGCCTTTGCCCCAAAAAGGGCCCCGGAATCCGCTTCTTTAGATCAGGTGGAAAATCGTAATAAATCCAATCTTCGGTTTCTTCCAGAACACTTACGAGTTTCTGCGACACACCTATCTCTTCATGTAGCTCCCTGAGCGCCGCGTCATGAGGCATCTCACCCTTATCAACCCCGCCTTGCGGCATTTGCCATTGGAAAGCGCCTCGTGAATTTATTCGGCGCCCCAAAAAAACATGTCCCGCCTTGGAAAACAAAGCGAGACCAACATTTGGTCTGTAAAGTTCAGGATTGCGCTTCAGCGTGGTCATGGAAGCGTCGAAGATTCTAAATCAACCTGGCTCGTCTGGAATGTTTGTTTCTTTGCCATCTCGGCCGCGTATGCCGAAGCCGGTGCCAAAACAATGCCCTTCTCGCGTAGCTCATAAGACCAGCGCGCAATCGTGTCGACTGTCACGGGGAAAGAGAACCCAGTGCCGAGCGCGGCACCTTTTTCACGCGCAGCAGTTTCAAGCATGAACAATTGCTCGTTAATTGCGCTGACACGTTGCTCGGTATCAATGTTTAGCTCAGCTTTGGCAAACGCAGCACCTTTGGTGCCAGCCGATTCTTCAAAATTGGCATTCTGCAGCGCGCTGTGCTGGTAGAATGCAAGATTGCGTTCCTTTAAGTGTTCAAGCACCGGTCCACCGGCAGCCAAATTGGAGGCAAACTTGTCCCCTTTATCAGTGATGACACCAAAGATCTCGGTCTTACCACGCAAGATAGATTTCAGCCGCAGGACATTCTGCTCACCGTCGAGGTTCGCCAACAGCATATCGCGATGCGGGCGAGCTCTGCCTTGAATTGATGCCTCCATTGGCACCTCTATCAAAACCTCATGTCCTTTTTCACGCGCATAGCGAAGCAATCTGGATTGTGCATCCGGGACAAAAGACAGGGTAATCTCAGGCGGCAAGCCGTCAATGGCCGATATAGTCTGAGAATAGGAGGTTCCCAATCCACCAATAATCAAACTGACCATGGGCTTATTTTCAGGGTTCGTAAACGGTCTGGTATTTGCGAGCGTGCTTTGGCTTGTATCTGTCGTTTTGGCCGTTTGAATAGAGGCAGGCTTGACAGTTGCCCCGCCCTGTTTCTCAAAATCACTCAAGCTCTGGCCGGGGTTAACGAGCTTCCCATTAATGCGGATGCCTTGCGACTGCGGCGGCGCGGCGGGCGCAGCAACAACTGTTGAAACAGATCCAGGATCGGCAACGCCAAGGTTTGGCTCTGAAGGTGTCCCGTCCGCTGCGGACAGCCCATCGGGTGAAGTTAGAGACGCCAGCTGAGGGGAATTTCCACCTAAATTACGCCTGCGTAAAGTTGTAATATCTGCCGTTTCAGTCTCGAATAGGGAGACCACATAAGTCGGTCCAGCCGCATCTGGATTCCCTGCAAGATGAATAACCCCGCCGGCAAGCGCGCCAACGCTCCCGAAAACGGCCAAGCTCAAGACTCCGTGCAATACCCCGGCCTTAAGCGGCGAAGGGTCTTTTTTTGTGCGATCAGCCATGAAGGCCCCTGTGATGAAAAAGGTGATCCTGTCTAAATTACAGTTTCGCCCAAATCAGTTAACAAGGTGCAAATATTTGTTAACCAGCGCGAGGTTCCACACTGGCGAACGTCGCAGGATCGCGCAAGAGCTCAAGCGCTCTTTCCAATTGGTAATCATCGCCTTCATAATCTTCTGGCGGCTGATCATCTGGAATATGCGGCGCACGTACCTCTAAACCTTCTTCATTTTCCAAGGCATTTGGCAGATTAGCCTCGGAGAAATTGCGGATCCGTTCCAGATCTTCCTCGGTGACGCGTTCTTGTGCAATTTCAAGATCAGGTTCAATACCGATGCCTTGAATGGATCGTCCGGACGGCGTGTAATAGCGCGCCGTGGTCAGCCGAAGCGCACCGCGCTCAGCGCCTAATGGCATAACTTTCTGGACCGAGCCCTTACCGAAGGATTGAATACCCAAGAGTCTCGCCCGCTTGCGATCTTGCAATGCGCCCGCGACAATCTCCGCTGCGGAGGCTGATCCTTCATTGATCAAAACAACGATCGGAACACCTTTAAAGACTTCCCCCGGCCCGGCGTTGTAAGGGCGATCATTTGATGAGTGCCGTCCGAACGTTGAGACAACCACACCGCCTGACAGGAACATATCGCTCACACTCACAGCCTGATCGAGCAAGCCGCCTGGATTATTGCGCAAATCAAGCACGAGACCATTTGGCCGCCCACCTGAGTCCTTTGCAATCTGAGCAAGTGATTCTTCCAGAAGCAAAGTCGTGCGCTCGTTAAAGCCAGAAATACGGATATAGCCAATATTCCCCTCTTCGAGGCGTGATCTGACAGATTTTGGACGAATAACTTCCCGGGTCAGTGTCACATCGAACGGGTCTTCACCTTCGCGCAGCACGGTGATCGTAATGTCGGTGCCTGCAGGTCCGCGCATTTCTTTTACAGCATCATTCAAGGAACGACCGACAATCTGCTCGCCATCAATCGCCGTCAGCAGATCACCACTCTTCAAGCCAGCGCGGCTCGCCGGTGTATCGTCAATTGGCGCAACCACTTTGACGAAACCGTCAGACGGGATGACCTCTATACCGAGGCCGCCATATTCGCCGGACGTATCGACCTGAATATCGCGAAAATCCTCTGGGTTGAGATAGCTTGAATGTGGATCAAGCGAGGTCAGCATACCGTTAATCCCAGCCTCAATGACCTCGGTACTATCAACCTCGGTCACATAATCAGACTCAATAAACGCAAGAACCTCGCTGAATATACCAAGCTTTCCATAAACCTCGGCGCGCGGATCCGCGCGTTCAGATTGAGGCCACGCCACCGCTGAAAGGCCAACGAAACTCACCCCAAGGACAGTGCCAAGCCCTACGCCTGCAAGCCATGACTTCATAACATACTCCTCATAAACCAAATGGTCGGCATTATTTTTGCCCTAACCATCCAGCCGGATTCTCCGACCTATTATTTTTTCTCAACTCCAGATAAAGCTCTGGAGCTGGAGAACTGCGCGAAGTCATTCTTCCCACAGGCTCTCCGGCCGAAACACTTTGACCCAATGATCCGTAAGTGTTGCTCATTCCTGACAATGTAACAAGATAATTGTCACTTGTCTTTAAAATCAGCATATGGCCGTAACTTCTAAATTCTCCCGCCCATTCTATAATGCCATCGACGGGTGAGACAACTTGTGCCTCCTTACGTGTAACAAATGTAATGCCTTCTGAGCGCCCACCAACGCGCTTTCTATCACCAAACGCCTCAAGCACTTTACCCGCAACAGGCTGCACCATGGCGCCAATTTCGCGTCCCCCTAGCGGGCGCAGCGTCGCCAATGCGGCCTTATCGGTAGTTTTGGGCGGCAAATTGCGAGCTTTAAGTGCAACTTTGATGGGGGCCGTTGGTTTTTTTGCGGGCGCGGTGGGCGCGCGCGCTTCTAAGGCTGACAGCAACCCTCTCAGATCATTCGCCTCGTCTCCCAATGTCTTGGCCCGCTTGCGCAGGGTCGCAAGATTTGTACTCACATCTTCATATTGTAGCCGTTTTGCAGCTGCCAATGTTTCGATTTCTGCGCGCTTAAGAGCAAGCGTTGCTTCTGCTGCATTCAACCGCGCCGTTTCGCGGCGAATATTACGTTCGAGCCGGTTAAGTTGCGAGATTTCTTCCGATAGCGC
>CAZXTI010000167.1:0-4484 GCA_964643565.1 uncultured Hyphomonas sp.
AATGGCGGCCTCGGCATGAACCCGGCCCGTATGCTGCATGAAGGCAAAAAACGCGGCATGCAGATGATTGTGATCGACCCGCGCAAAACCGAATGCGCGCGCAAGGCTGACCTGCACCTGCAAGCCCGCCCCGGTCAAGACGCGGTTATCCTCGCCGCCATGGCGCGCCAGATCATCGAAGATGGCCTCTATGACAAAAGCTTCGTGGCCGAGGACACGAAGGGCCTCGAAACCCTGACCGCCGCGCTCGCCCCGTTCAACCCGCGCGACGCCGCCGCGCGCGCAGGCCTCACTGCCGACGAGATTATCGCCGCCGCACGGATGCAAGCGACATGGAAAAAAGCCAGCGTCAGCGTCGGCACAGGGCCGAACATGGCAGGCTTTGGCAACATCACAGAATATATGGGGCTGGTGCTCACCTCGCTGCTCGGCCAGTGGCGACGCGCGGGCGAAATACGCGGCAATAGCGGCGTCTTCATCAAACCTTTCCCGCCCATCGCCGCAACACCCGGCCCCGGCATGGCAATCGGCTATGGCAAAAAGCTCCGCATACGTGGATTAGAACAGTCCGCAGCGGGCTTGCCAACAGCCGCCCTTGCAGATGAAATTCTCACAGAAGGCGACGGCCAGATCAAAGCCATGTTCTGCATTGGCGGAAACCCGGTTCTGACATGGCCAGACCAGATTAAAACCATTGAAGCCATGAAAGCCCTCGACCTCCTCGTCTGCATGGACCCGCGCATGTCTAAAACGGCCGAGCTGGCCGATTATGTCATTGCGCCGAAAATGCCATATGAAGCCTATGGCACAACCGCGCTGATGGAATATCTTGGAAATTTCGTTGCGGGCTGGGGCTATGAAAACAGCTATGGGCAGGTCAGCGAGCCCGTTCTGCCGCTTCCCGCAGGCAGCGATATTTGCGACGAATATGCCTTTATTCATGCCTTGACCAAGGAACTTGGTATGCCGCTTGAGGTTCAGTCGCTTGCGCCCGTTATCCCGGCTGAAGCTGCGGGCCTCACAACAGAGATTGACCCGGATACCTGCCCGACGCCGATCGAAGCTTGGGACGCCGCGCTGAAAGGCTCAGCGGTCAAACCGAGCGATGCCTTTGCAGACGCAGCCGCGCATAAGGGCAAAGTGATGGAAGAGAACGGCACCCCGATCATGGCCAAGCCCGATGGCTGGGTCGGCAAGCTCGATATTGCCAGCCCGCTATTGATGGATGAATTAGCCGAGGTCGCAGAGACGCTCGGCCAGCCCATTGAAGAAAACGTCTACCCTTACCGCCTGATCAGCCGCCGCCTCCAACAGATCCATAATTCCAACTGGCACGAAAATACTGGTCAGCGCGAAAAATTACCCGAACAGGTCGCCTTCATGCACCCTGATGACTTGGCTACGCTTAAGCTGAACGAGGGTGATGCGATCAAAGTCACCTCCGCGCGCGCCACCATCCAGTGCGCGGTACAAGCTGCTGATGATATTCGCCCGGGCTGTCTGTCCGTACCCCATGGTTGGGGCGGCGCCGTAGGTGAGCTGACAGGCAACACCAATAATCTCATCTATAATGACCGCGATTATGACAAGCACACTGGCATCCCGCGCATGAGCGCTATCCCTGTGCAAATCCGCCCTGCCTGATCCGTTGAGCACGCCGCTTGATATAACCGCCCTGCCAGACATTCCCGTTATGATCTTAGCGGGCGGCGCATCGCGGCGTTTCGGCAGCCCTAAAGGCTTTGCTGAACTCAATGGCGTGCGCCTGATTGATCTTGTGCTGGAACGCTTGCGCGTACAGACCCGCGCCGAGATCGCCCTGAACGCCGGGGCGGAGAGTCCTTATGGCGCGCTTGACCTGCCACTCATCCCGGACACCCACACTGGCCAACCCGGCCCGCTCGCTGGCCTCTATGCGGCAATGGATTGGGCGGCAAGCCTTGGATACGAAAGAGTTGTCACCGTCCCGGTCGATCTACCCTTCCTGCCAACTGATTTCATCACGAGGTTAAACACGGTAGGCGCTCCGGCCATCTCCCAGAGCCAAGAGCGCGCGCACCCCGTTTGCGGTCTGTGGTCCGTTTCGCTGAAAAGTGAACTGAACGCCCAAATCGAAGCAGGCATGCGCGCGGCCCATATTTGGGCGACACATTGCCAAGCCACGCCGGTTCACTTCCCGCAGGACGAAAAGGGCCGCAACCCTTTTTTCAACATCAATACGCTAGATGACCTGACCGCCGCTGAGCGCGCTTGAGGTTAGCTTGTCCTCCAGCCCCTAGCCCACCAGCCAACGCAGCATGGTTTCGTGCAAGCGGCATCAAAAAGGCCTCCACCACCGGACGAAACATCGCATCGGTTGCCACTGAAATATGATTGGCCCCGGCAAATTCCTGATAGGTGACATTGTGGCCCGCATCTAATAGATCGCCTGCTAGTTTCCGGCTGAGCCAGACAGCGAGCGTCTTATCGCGCTTCGCCCCCAGCACGAGGATAGGTACATCCACCCCGTCCAGCGCCGCTACATTATCAAAGCGCGACACGGCCTCTTCAATTGAAACTTTCACAAAGGGTTTGATAAACCACGGCGATGCACTGTCTGCGACTTCGGCGGCGTTGCGCGCACTTGTTTCCAACACGACAGCATCAACCCGCGCAAACGCGGACGCCATATCCGCGCAGACAAATCCGCCCAGCGAATGGCCCCACAAAATAACCTGTCGCCCGTCGCTGGCCTTCTCATCAACATAGTCAACAACTGCGCGCGCCATCGCTTGGAGCGTCTCAACACTCGCCTCGCCGGGACTGTCGCCATAGCCTGGATAATCAAACAGAAACGCGTCGCCAAACTCAATCAGCTTCAAACCATAGGGCGTGCCGCTATCTTGGCGCGCAGCCGTATTGCCGCCGCAATGCACGATCAGTGGCCGCTGCCCCTCCCCCTCGCGTTCGAGCAACGTATAGGCAATGGCGTTTTCATCCGTATCAAGAAACCCATGGTTAACACTGGCCGGAGCAAGCTCATTTGCTTCAAATTCAATCGACGCTTTCTGGTCGAACCAGGCTTCAATCTCAATCATGATGGGGGCATCACCGCGAAACGCATCCTCCCACATCAATGAGAGATCAATCGCCTCGTCGCCCTCGATGCCCTGATAGGCGGTTATCGGCGTGAACACCTTGTCCTCAGTAATCGTATAAGTCGCGCAGGCCGCGTTGGACAGCAGCGCAAGCAAAGCCATTAATCGTCTCATCGGACAGACCTCTTATCCTTGTACTTGCTTAAATTCGCAGCGCATCTATCGGCGCCATCGGGCTTGAATTGTAGCCCTTAAAAAACGAACTCCCTCACATCACAGATGATGGAGGGAGCGCGTCATAATCTACATCAGTATTCGATCAGCTTATGGTGCTGGTGTGACCGATGTGCTGACAGGTGCTGAAGAGGTCGGGAATTTTTCGGCCCAACGCGGGTCAGCTGTCGTGATGTACTCAGCTTTGTTCTTGAACCATTTCTTCTGGATCGAAGATTTCAGGTTGAAGTAAAGCTTACCGTTTTCAGATACGTGCCAAGCTTCTGGGTCACCGTGGACAAAGTAGCCATGCTTACCAAGCGCATATGCACAGTGGCCACCATATTGTGGGCTATATTTTGCAGGCGCGGCGAGGAAGCGATCAAGATTTTCCTGGCTGGCGAAGATATATGTACCGTTCGCAACCGTTGCAGCAAATGCCGGGTCACCTTTAACTGGCTCACCTGCCGTCGCGGTCAAATTGCCGGCCGCATCTTCAGCGAAGTAAGACGTCACGTCATAACCTTCAGCCGCATAATCCCACTTCTTGTTGACCCAGATTTCATAAGGGTTGCTGCGGTCTTGCGCGTGTGCTGTCGCTGCGGGCGATACGAGACCGAATGCGATTGCGAGAAATGCGAATAGACCAAGTCTTAGATAATTCGTCATTAGATATAATCCTTTTTTACAACTTCAAAAATGTTCGACCCGGCCCCTCGCATTTACTACGCCTGCGCCGCATCGGTAATTCTATTATGCCCTCTATTTAGCACATCAAAACACCAAAAGAAGGTCACTTCACCGCTTCGTGCACGCTTGTGAAAAGCTGGGAATGCGGCGTGAGTTTCGTGAATGCAGGACAACACAACCCCGCAAGAAAAAGCCTTTCCAATGCGATAAAAGCACTGGAAAGGCTGTTTTTCATCAATCGGCGTAAGCGACAGATTTAGGTCGCTTTGCGATCTCTGCCGAGCAAATAATCCAGTGAAAGCGTCCCTGGCCCTTTTACAAGGATCAGCAGCAATGGCGCAGTCCAAAGCAGGTGGGTCGACCAATTTCCGCTAAACTTGAGCAATTCTTCAGGGTAGACATAAAACTGTATAAAGGCCGTCATGCCTAAAAGTCCCAGCGCAGCAAAGCGCGATGTCAGCCCCAACACGAGAAGCAATGGCAAAATGAACTCACCAATCGTCG
>CAZXTI010000168.1:0-4469 GCA_964643565.1 uncultured Hyphomonas sp.
GTTAAGTAGAAGACATGGTAGACGAAAACGCAGAATATCCGACCGGAAAGGATGAACGCCCCCGCACGTTGGAGGCGCTGGACGGTGAAGGAGAACGTCGGTTTTCGCCGTCAGTTTCCCGCAATCGGGGCATCTTGCGCGAAGCATTTTTGGATAATGTTCGGGGGCCAGCGTCGGTACTTGAGATCGGTTCTGGCACAGGCGAACATGGGGTGTTTATCGCTGAGGGCCGCGAAGATATTTCGTGGACTTTTTCTGAATTTAGCGAAGAGGCGTTGAGCGGGATCGCGGCATGGATCGCGCATTCAGGACGGGCAGGACTTCACGGGCCGTACCAATTGGATGCAAGCCAAGATGATTGGGGCGAGGCAGTTGAGGGACAGTCTTTTGATGTGCTGTTTAGCGCGAATGTTGTGCATATTTCGCCTTTTTCCGTGTTGGAAGGCATTTTCGCAGGGGCTGGGCGTTTGCTGAAAGCTGGCGGAAAGCTGACATTTTACGGGCCGTTTGCGCGCGATGGATTTATGGTGGACAGCAATCAAGCCTTTGATGCTGACTTGAAACGCCGCGATGCGGGATGGGGCGTTAGAGACCTTGAACGCGACCTTATTCCGCTTGCAGACAAGGCAGGCTTAAAGCTCACCATCGCTGCCGAGATGCCGAAGAATAATTTCTTTCTGGTGTTTCAACAGGACTAGCTCGCCACCACTGACGGCAGACGGTTGATCCACGGTTTGGCTTCTTCCAGTTCATAGGCCAATGCGAGTAGCATGAGATCATCGCCTTTGCGCCCTGAGAACATGGAAGCGATGGGTAAGCCGCCAGAAGACTGGCCAAGCGGAACGCTCATGCTGGCGGCGCCTGCAACATTCATTGGCGAGGCGAAAGCGGCAAAATCGAGTACGTTTTTCATGACCGTGTCAAAGTCGCCCATTGGGTCTTGCGTGCCTATGCGCGGTGCTGGCGCACTAACGGTGGGCGTTAGAAGGATATCAAATCCATTGTCCGTGAACATCGCATCATACTGGCCCTTAAAGGTTTGAAGATAGCCGATGGCGGATTCTAGCTCGGTTGCGCGTGAGAGGAAGTTTTGCGCGAGGCCAAGGGTCCAGATTTCGAGGATTTCCGGTGAGGGTGGCTTGCCCGCAAAACTAGCCGCATCTTGAGCAAATTGGGCTGCGCCAGCGGACCAGTAAAGGAGGAAAGTGTCGGAAAACTTATCGCCGTCAAGCGCTGGTTTATAGTCTATGACCTCATGCCCAAGCGCACGGCAAAGCGCGGCTGTCTGTTCCAGCTCGGCCTGAACCTCGCCGTTTAGGGGCGCGTCGGAAATTGGTAGCGGGGCGAAGGCTATTTTGAGACGTTTGCTGTCCGGGCCAAGGATTGGTTTGCGCAAGGCTTCGCTGCGCGCGGTGGCGGCAAAAATGGCTGCGCTGTCGCGCACTGTGTTGGAGACGCACAGATCGACGGAGATGTCGACCGGGCCGCCTTCCTGGTTGGGGCGTCCAATAGGGGCAGCTTGGTGTGAGGGCTTCAGCCCAAAGAGGCCGCAGCAGGCAGCAGGGATACGGATCGAGCCGCCGCCGTCGCTGGCATGAGCAAAAGGCACGACGCGGGCTGCGGCTAAAGCTGCTGCGCCGCCGGAGGAACCGCCCGGAATATGATCTGTATTCCACGGGTTTCGCGTAGGACCGGTGACAGCAGGCTCGGTGGAGGAGATCAGGCCCATTTCTGGCGAGGTGGATTTTCCGAGTGTGACAATGCCGAGCTGGTTGCGCCATGCGGCGGACAGCATGCCATCACTTTGAGCCATATTGCCTTTGAAGGCGCGGCTGCCGAACAGGGTGGGCAGGCCCTTCCAGTCAGCCAGATCCTTGATGAAGGTTGGTACGCCGCCCATTGCGCCTTGCGGGTTTGCAGCGGCCATTTCGCGGGCGGCATCGAAGCCGGGTGTGGCGATGGCGTTGATCTTCGGGTTGACCGCTTCGGCGCGGGCGATTGCGGCCTCGGTGGCCTCGCTGGCGGTGATCTCGCCCTTGGCGATGAGTTCGGCTGTGCGTACGCCGTCCATAAAGCCTGTCTCAGCGGTTGCCGTGCTTGTGCTCTGCGGCGCGCAGGCGGTGAAGAATGTTGAAAAAGCAGTCATGGCGGCCCCTGATTTCAGGACCGCGCGGCGTGTGAATTCCGTCATATCGTCCTCCCTTATTTTTGTTATGCTCTAATCGTGACGCAAGTGTCAGCTTTAGGCAAGGGGGGAAGAATGTCTCAATCGAGATTAATCGGCTCTCGAAATTCGTCTACGATAATTCGCGTGCCGGAGCGTTTGTGACCCTCAAGCATTCTGCGTGTTAGCCTCTCATAGTATAAAATAAAGCTCATGACCCATTCGCGTCGCTTTTGAGGCAATGCGCCTCTTGGAATACCAAGGTTGGTTTCTTCTTGTTGTATTCGCCATTTCTGCACTGTCTCAAAGTTTGGTGCTTCTAAATGGATAAAACTATCTGCCAGATCCCAAAGCTCGGCGTATGGACCGGACAGTTGAGCTTCCTGATAGTTACGCCACGCTCCGTTTTTATCTGATTGCTCAACTTTGTTTATGGGGGGTGAGGTCATTGATGAGATATCAGGCAGGACGCCCAGCAACCATCCTTCAAGAATGATTACCGATGGTTCGCCTTTCAGTTTCCGCCAATGCTCCTTCGGCTTTCTATCATCAGAGGGTTTGTCAAACACCGGCACAAGGATTTCACTGTCTTGTTCAGCCGCGCGTAGAAACTGAATTGTATCTATGAGTTCGGATACGGCATGTGTGCCGGGCGCACCTCGGGTTTGGAGGAGAGGGTGAATAGCGCTTGCTAATTCACTCCGAGCACTCTTGGTGAGGTAGAAGTCATCTATTGAGAGCACGACAGCATTCGGAATTTGTGATGCCACATAAGCGAGTGATGTCGATTTACCGATGCCTTGCGAGCCTGAGATGAATAATACGCGATGCCCTTGTTCAATTTTTTCATGCATGTGATCGCGCAACGCTGCGGATAGTGAACTAGGGGGCGGAACGTCTGCATCCATGCAGGGCAGTATACCTTTAGGGGGACGAAGGGGGAAGACTGATACACAAAAGCCCGCCTGGCGAGGTGCGCAGGCGGGCTTAAAATGCTGTTAGCTAGAGCAGGTGTTTACTTACCAATGACGTGGTTGGCACCATGCGTGATAGCCGCGCCAGCGCGCAAGGCGGCTGCGACGAAGGTAACTTCGGCAAGCTCTTCTTCTGTCGCGCCAGCTTTCTTTGCCATTTCAGTGTGGATCGTAAGACAATATTGGCACTGCGTTGTGAGGGCCACGGCCACGGCGATGAGTTCCTTGGTCTTTTTAGACACTGCACCGTCCCCCATTGCCGCTGCATCAAATGCACCAAAGGCGGTCATAGCGTCGGGGTTGAGTTTTGCCAGAGGGCCTAGTTTTGCAAGTTCATCTGATGCACTCATTATCGTTCTCCAGTCGAGTTAATGTTATGTGTTTCAAACAATTAAGTTGATACGGTTTCTATATCGCGATTGTGTTCTCGACCAACAACACGTTTCCGCGAGGCCTTTGGATTTGCCCTTTAGGCGCTTTCCGTATTCGTTGGTTTCAATGTTGCGATACCCGCTTTTATGCTCAACTCGACGCAAGTTTCAACCTCGTCAAATCGCATCGTATCGGCAGCATTGTGCTTACATGCGCACTCTGCCGTTGCCACGATGTCGTCATAGACAAAGGCTGCGTTGAGACCTTTTTGAAGGTCTGGTCCTTCATAAGACAGCATGAAATACTCTCCGACCCATTCAGAGCCAAATGTAGGGACGGCGACTTTATTACCGACGGTGATATTTCCATTGGTACAGCTCATTTTTCCAGTCCTTCTCTTAATCGTTTTTGTCTTGCGTTATAGATTATGATGGTCAGGCAGAAAGCCAAATCACTTGCGTTGACGTGGGTGTGAGCGATACGAGAGCCATGGCTGGTTTACCCTGTGAAGGGGCATGCCGCATTGGGTTTTAGGTATTGAAGATACTGGGAAATTTGAGCGAAGTGTCATTGGCGATGGCTTGTGATCTCGCCTATTCGTACTAGCCTTCTGCTCCGACATTTTCTCGCGCGCGGCTCACCCATGCATCAATATCGCTGAGTGCGCGTTTGGCTTGGGCAGCCTTTTTGGCGCGGCCTTTGGCTTTGCCTTTTAGGCGTTTGCCGTGCTCGTCGGTTTTGGCGACGGTGTCTGGCTCTGGCGGGGGGAAGAGGCCGAAATTTATGTTCATGGGCTGGAAGGTTTTGCCGGCGAGGAGGTGGCCGCCAGTGATGTGGCCGATTAGTGCGCCGAGCGCGGTTGTGGCGGGCGGCGGGCTTATGGCGTGGCCGAGGCATTCGGCGGCGGCAAAGCGTCCAGCGAGCAGGCCCATGGCGGCGCTTTCGACATAGCCTTCAAC
>CAZXTI010000169.1:0-4423 GCA_964643565.1 uncultured Hyphomonas sp.
GGTCCGTCGATGGTTTTCTCGCCAAGCAAATAGGGGCGCAGCTCATCAACTGTTCTTGCAGGCGGTGGAACCGCGATAAATTTGCCGGTAAAGCCTTCCAGATCATCGACATCGGCCGCATTTCCGGTGAGGGCTTCAGTCACTTCTGCTAGGTTTTCTTGTTCCCGCTTGAACTCAACGTCTATCTGCTGTGCATAGACATTGCCCGTTTCAATAACAGTATAATACCTGTCCGGAGTTGAATTGCTTGCAAGTCCAAGCAGCAGCGCCATCAAAACAAGCAGAACCGGGGCGGCTAAAATACCCAGCCAAAACCCCCATGCCTGAACATAGCCAAGATAGTCGCGTTTAAAAACGAGGAACGTGTTTCGCATTAGGCTGTCTCCAGAACTGACTTGGACTCAGAAAGGGCTTTGGCCGCTTTCGGGCCAGCAAGTTTTACAAACACATCGCGCAGGCGGGCTTCGTCCGGCATAAAGCCAGTAACAGGGACACCTTTCTCTATGGCGGCGCGTAACAGGTCTTGCGCATTTTGACCTTGTGGAAGATGGGCGTGCCACCAATTGGTGCCGCCATCATCTTCTTCGACCTTTTCTAGGGTAAAGCCGGTTTCCTTCAGCGCATCGTTCACATCAAAATCGCCGCGTGCACCGAGCCGTGCGCCGCCATCGAGTGTTTGGTAGGCGTCTTGCAAATTGCCATCGAAGACTTTCTTGCCGCCTGCCATCATCACAATGGAATCGCACAGCCGCTCAGCGTGCTCCATGACATGTGTTGAAAATAAAATCGTGGCGCCGCGTTTGTGTTCGCTGGAAATAAGATCCTCAAGAACCTGTTGATTGACCGGGTCGAGGCCGGAGAAGGGCTCATCTAGGATGAGGAATTCCGGACGATGCACCAGCGTTGAAAGAATCTGTACTTTTTGCGCCATGCCCTTCGACAGCTTGGAATTTTTCGAGCGGGCAAATTGATCAAGGCCTGTGTTCTTTAAAAGCGTGTCGGCGCGCTGATTACCCTCGCGTGCTGAGAGACCTTTGAGCTGTGCAAAATAGGAGATTGTTGAGCGCGGTGTCATCTTTTTGTAGAGGCCGCGTTCTTCAGGAAGGAAGCCGACTCGTTGCAAACTTGAGCGGTCTGGTGGTCCGCCGAAAATGTGCGCATGGCCTTCATCGGGATTCATGACACCAAGCGCGAGCCTTAAGCTTGTCGATTTCCCGGCACCATTTGGCCCTAAAAAACCGATGATTTTCCCGTCTGGAACATCAAAACTCAGGTCTTTTACAGCTGTGAACGCACCAAAACGCTTGGTAACGTGACTTAACGACATTGGATAGTTTGTCATATTGGTGCCTCCCGCGCCTGTTTTATGATATATGTTGTTTTTCGATAATTGAAAGTATTTTAATTCCCCCGCTTGTCAAACCTTAAAATTCGTCACACGATCTGCGTATGAACTATGAATTAAAAGACATAGCGTTTGAAAACTCTCTTAGAGCGGATGGCTCGCGGGGCACCCTAAAGAATGAGGCCATCCTGCAGCGACTGCTAAATCTAGGACGCGTAGATGCGGCGCTTGAGCGCCTTCTCGACGGCTCATTCGGTCATTGTGCAATGTGTGATGAAAATATCGAGCTTGAGCGCCTGATAAAGGATCCCACGCTAACGCGTTGTGCGATGTGTGCGTAAAAGCTACTAGTCCGGTTAGGCTGCCTATAGCATAGCGCTCGTAATCATAATGATGATCTGAACCACGACAGCGAGACCAGCTAGCAAAAAGACTGTTGCATTCCATGCAGCACCCATTTTCATTGCAGCGCCCGCAGCAAAACCACCAATGGCGCATATGGCCAATGCGACCATCCAATGCATGCCCATTGCGACGGTGAAAGTTGAATATCCGACAAGTAGCATGATGAGAGCACTGCCCCAGACGGTGAGTTTTACAAACCCATCCCATGTGCGCACTTGTTCGTCGATTTCCATTTCGCCGTGTACGTAATCGGAACCAGCCATGTGTCAGCCTCATTTGATAATCAATGTATATTGCTCTCTTACGCCGGTTTTGAGAGTGGTCAAGCGGTCAAAGGCGCGCACGTCTTGAATTTTACCAATTGCCTCAGTTGAGCTTCGTCTTGTTTTTTGGCGGTTTCGGCGCCAATGGGGCAGGTAAGGGAGCGGCATTTACCCCCTCATTTATAAGGCTTTGCGCTTCCTCGGGGCTGGCTTCTCCCCAAATGGGTCGTTGTTCGATTTCGCCATAGTGCATCGCGCGGGCCTCATCAGGAAAATCCGGGCCTGTATAGTCATGGGTTTTTGCAATATGCTCGCGGGCCGCCGCCATCAGTTTTGCCGCATCTGATGAGGGAGCCTTCAACCGCCCCTTTGATGAGCGCACTGATGGTGCCATGATTTGCTTGCTAATATTGTGCCCGCTGCAGGATATACAGTCTAATTTGCCTGCCTTGGCCTGTTTGTCATAGCTTGCAGAAGATGAGAACCAGGCCTCGAATTCAGCGTCGCAATCACAACAAATGAGGGCATAGCGGATCATTGCCGGATGCTTGGTCTTAGCTCAGCATTGGATCGAGCGATCCCTTGCGTTCTAACGCCATCAAATCATCACACCCGCCGATATGTGTGTCACCAATGAAAATCTGAGGGAATGTACGTCCGCCATTTGAGCGCTTGATCATTTCCTGTTTCTTTTTTGCGTCCATACCGGCGTCAATTTGATTGATTTTGATGTTTTTCGTTTTCAGTAATTGCATCGCACGGGAACAATAGGGACAAAAAGCGCGCGTATAGATTGTGACGTCAGCCATGTGTGATTCCTTTTTACTGCTTATATTATATGACGATATTTTCCTCACGTACAACGCGCGCAAGCACCAAAACACTAATTTGTGTTGCGCCTGCTTTTCGCAGCGCTTTTGATGCGGCCTTTAGGGTGGCGCCAGTTGTGTACACATCATCGATGAGAAGGACATGTTTGCCTGCGATCGTTGGTACCTTTTTTTCTCGCACACGGAAGGCTCCTGCCACATTTTTATGGCGCGCCCGCGCTGTCAGGCTCGCCTGACTTTTTGTTGCGCGGTGACGTAACAATGCGCGGTGTTCAACTTGGAGTGCGTTTTGTTTGCCAATGGCGTTCGCCAGCCAGCCAGACTGATTATATCCGCGGTTGATGAGCCTGAAATAGTGCAAAGGAACGGGGATGATGAGGTCGACACTGCTGAGAAAGGGTGCGCCGGCGCTGCTCATCCAGTTGGCCATAACTTTAAGCCCGTCGCGGCGACCTGCGCGCTTTAGGGCGAGGATTGGGATGCGCGACACATCATCATAGACCAAGGCTGCGCGCGCTTGTTGCCAAGGGGGCGGGCGGGCTGTGCAGGGCGCGCATATGGCCTCAGGGCCAAGATCAAGCTCCATCGGGCGGCCACACTGATTACAGACCGGACCGCTGATAAAGGACAGGGCAGCAAAGTCTTCGGCATTTAAAGCGCCCTTTGCAGGTACGCCAGAAACAAGCGAGCGCCGCGGCCAGAATACGTCTAGCGCTTCGGACAGAGAGTGCTTGGCGAAGAGTTTATTTCGGTGCATAGAGCTGCTCATGTCTCCTTCACCGCCTATAATGTTTGACCGTGCGAGGTTACGCAAGCGCCGTGACCGGGCCGCAGCGCGATTTGCCGAGTTTGATTTTCTGAAAACACGTGCGGCTGAAGACATTCTGGAGCGCCTCAAAGATACGCCCTACACATTCGCAAAAGCACTCGATCTTGGATGTCATACAGGTCAACTGGCTGAGGCTCTCAATAGCGCGCGCGGGATGAGGGATGTCATCGCGGGCGATAGCGCTGCGGAAATGATTGCTCATGCGCGTAAGCGAGGGCTTGAGGCCGTCTTGGTCGACGAAGAGAAGCTGCCCTTTGACGAGGCTACATTTGATCTCGTCACAAGCGCGCTTAGCTTACACTGGGTGAATGATTTACCGGGTGCTTTGATACAAATTCGCCGTGTTTTGAAACCTGATGGTCTGTTTGTTGGAGCATTGTTTGGTGCAGGAACGCTCACAGAATTGCGCACCAGCCTGATGGAGGCTGAAATCGCACTGACAGGGGGCGCTGCGCCGCGCGTGTCGCCATTACCCGGATTACAAGATATGGCAGGCCTGATGCAGCGGGCTGGCTTTGCGCTGCCGGTCGTCGATGTTGATCGCGTGACTGTGCGCTATGGTACGCCGTTTGATTTGCTCAAAGATCTTGGCGGCATGGGTGAGCGCGCAGCACTCGCAACGCCGCCAAAACAGGGTTTGTCACCGCGAATACTTTCACACATGGCTGAAATTTATGCCGAGCGGTTTGCTGATCCGGATGGCCGCTTAAGGGCCAGTTTCGAGATCGTACACTTGTCAGGCTGGGCACCT
>CAZXTI010000170.1:0-2353 GCA_964643565.1 uncultured Hyphomonas sp.
GTCCCAAAACCGATACCCAGCCCCACACCTGCCGTCCGCGACGCCTTGACCATCAATTTCGTCGAGCCGAGCGCTGACCCTAATGAAAATCCAAGTATTGGACCCAACAAGGGCGCAATCACCATCGCCGCGATAACAACAGCCACGCTGTCACCATTCAACCCAATCGCTGCAACCACGGCGGACAAAACCGTCAGCACGACAAAATCAATATTTAGCTGACTGTCTTTTGAGACTTGCTCAAACAAAGCCTCGCGCATGGCGATGCCTTTATCACGCGGCGCCGGGCGCTCGTCGGCCTCGCTGTGCGGCCATGTGGCCTCAACATCCAGCAAGACAGCGCGCCAACTATCATCTTCGCCAAAAATTGTCTGGAACGTGTCCATCAAAGTCTGACCCTGACCATCCCGCAGTAAGATCTGCGCGGTTTCCAAGTCGGCTTCCGGTTCGCGTTCACGCGACCAATCGATATGATCTGAGGCATTAATTGTGCGTATGACCGAGTCCGAATAGGCGGCTGGGTATGACAGGCGTAGCATTTTCATAGGCTCAATCTAAAGAGCGTCGCCCGGTCTTGCAATTTATCTTATGAGATTGTCGCCGCGCCGCTTTACGCCAGAACGTAACGGAGCCGAAATGATTATCCGATGCCGAAAACAGGTGAATTTATGCCGGTATGTCCGCCTAAGCGATCATTTATCCAAAGCCCGCAAAAAACCAATCGCCTGCGCGCTACCGGACGCACCCGCGCCGGAGATAATAAAAAGCACTACCCCTCGTCTTCATTGCGACCAAAGTTGACCGTATCAGTATCCTCGCCCGCCTCCAGAATGGCTTTGCGAATACCCCGCGCGCGTTCGAACTCGGCAAAAAGCCGCTCCCCATCACCATTCCGGATCGCGCGTTGCAAGGCCGTCAAATCTTCGGTGAACCGCCCAAGCGATTCCAAAACCGCGTCGCGATTATTCAAAAACACATCGCGCCACATGGTCGGGTCCGATGCGGCAATCCGGGTAAAGTCACGAAATCCACCAGCCGAATATTTCACCACCTCGCCCTCATCGACCGTCTCCATATCATAGGCCGTGGAGACAATATTATAGGCAATCAAATGCGGCAGATGCGATGTGATCGCCAGCACGAGATCGTGCCGGTCCCGGTCCATAAGTTCGACCTTCGAACCAAGTTTCTGCCAAAATGCCGTCAACATCTCAACCGCGCTGAGATAGGCTGCATCCATATTCGAAACTGGCGTAAGGATCATCCAGCGCCCGTCAAACAGATCAGATAGACCTGCATCCGGTCCAGATTTTTCCGTCCCGGCAATCGGGTGACCGGGGATCACGTGGACATGATCCGGGCTATGCGCCGCCATTTGCGCGGCGGCGGCGGCCTTTACTGACCCGACATCGCTTAATGTCGCCCCTGATTTCAAATGCGGTGCAATCGCCTCGCTCACCTCCCCTAACACGCCAACCGGCACACATAGGATAACGCAGTCAGCGTCTTCCACGGCTAAAGCATAAGAAGAGACAATTTCGCCGAGTTCCAGCGCTTCGGCCCGCGCCCGAACGCCCGCATCAGCGTCAAACAAGACAATCGTATCTGCTGCATTGCGCTCAGCAGCGGCCCGCGCAATCGAGGCCCCAATTAATCCCGCACCGATCAGCGCAAGTTTCTTGTAGACAGGCCCGGCCACGCTTTAAACCGTCCGAAATGCATCAAACGCCGCCAGCACATCATCATCCGCCTCAACCGTGCCGATCGACAGACGCAAACAGTCCGCAAGTCCGTATGCTGTCATATCGCGGATCACGATGCCCCGCGCGCGCAAGAATGTATCCGCCTGGACTTTGCGCTCCGGCGAGCCAAAATTGATCAGCAGAAAATTTCCCACACTCGGCACAATCTCATAACCAAGCGTCACAAGCCTAGCAGACACGCGCGCAAGCTCCGCTGAATTATGCGCCCGCGACGCCGTCTCAAAGTCCGCATCTTGAAGCGCAGCAATGCCCGCAGCCTGCGCCGGTGCATTGACATTAAACGGCCCGCGCACCCGGTGGATCGCATCGATCACATCCGCCGGACCATAAGCCCAACCAAGGCGCAATGCGGCCAAGCCATGAATTTTTGAGAATGTCCGCGTCATCAGCACATTGTTCGCCGCGCCAGCCAGTGCAGCGCCCGCATCATAATCCGCCTTGTCCAAATATTCGGCATACGCACCATCCAGCACAAGCAGAATATCATCGCGCAATCCAGCATGCAGGCGCTTGACCTCCTCAAAGGGCAAATAGGTTCCGGTCGGATTGTTCGGGTTCGCCAGAAAAACAATCCGCGTCTTATCGCTCAC
>CAZXTI010000170.1:2453-4415 GCA_964643565.1 uncultured Hyphomonas sp.
GCCCCCAGCGGATTTTCATTCGACGATAATTTCCAGCCCCCCTCAGACGGCTCCCCGCCCTTATAAGGTACAATGTCGAGAATATTCGGTAATGGCTGTGGCCCGGTCATATCAGTCTCGCTTTTGGCATGATCTTGCGTCGAGGTGCGGACTTTTTCGGAACAGGTCAAGAGCCCGCACAAAATTGAACGCCGCACCGTTCACCGAATTGCGAGTTGAGCTTTACGCTTTGTCATTATAATGGAAAGCATGTCGATGTGGAGCTGAAGTGATGTCTCGTACGGTTTACACTGCTATTATATCTATCGCGGCGAGTTTGGCGCTGGCCGCTTGCGCCAGCACCGGGACGGCATTTGCCAGCCTGAAAGTTGCCCCCGATCCGAGCCTGCCCCCCCTCACCTCGACCAGCCTAGCCGAATGGGAGACAGCGCGCGCCGGCCTGATCACCCAATTTGAAACCCATATGTATGGCACATGGCCGGATAAGCTGCCGGTTGAAGTCGGCCCGACCCGCATTGTCGATGAGAACTATCTGGACGGACGCGGGCGTCTGGAAGAGACGGTCATCGCGCTCGGCGCGCCTGATGAAGAGGGTCGCCGTCGCGCCTTTTTTCTGGTCGTTGCCTATCCAAAGGATGTGACCGGCCCCATGCCCGTCATGATCGGGCAAACCTTCTCGCAGAACTGTCAGGTATTTCTCTCAACCAAGGTCACCGCGCGCAATGGCGGGACGTGCGCCGAAGATCAGATTGGGTTTAATGGCTTTGGCGGCTGGGCCATCAAGACCATTCTTGGCCGCTATATCGCCAAGGCCCCTATCGAAGAGTATTTTGATCGCGGCATGGCCTATGCCAATTATTACGCCTCCCATATTGTACCAGATGGTGCGAGCGCAGGCAGCGCTGTCATGGCCGATTATCGCGAGCGCAATGCAGGCGTCACCGCCGATAGCGCGCTGACCTATTGGGCCTATGGCTGGAGCGCGGCGATTGATTATCTGGAAACCGATGCCCGGATCGACCAAGACAGGATCGGCATTTTCGGCCATTCGCGCCATGGCAAATCCGCCCTGCTGGCAAGCATCTATGAACCCCGTATCGATCTGGTCATATCGCACCAGTCCGGCTTTGGCGGCTCAGCGTCCAATCGCTCGAAAACCGGGGAAGGATTTGAAGCCGTTGTGACAGACTATCCCCATTGGTTCACACCCGGACTGCAAGCCTTTGCCGATGCGCCCGAAACCCTGCCCGTGGATCAGCACCAACTCGTTGCCTTGGCCGCCCCAACACCGCTTCTGATTGGCAATGGCCGACGCGATGTCTGGTCAGACCCAAACTCGACCTATGAAAGCGCCTTCCTTGCTGATCCGATCTGGAAACTTTATGGCACTGGCGGGCTGAACCAGAACGGGATGCGCGGCTATAATCCGGAAGCAGCCCTATCCTTCTCAATGACAGGCGGCTCACACGGCACCACGCCGGAAGACATCAAAGCCTTCTTCCAATTCATTGATGCACATTTCGGCCAATAAGCCCTTCAAGCGCCGCCATCGCGCGGTCTGACTGTATCCTGACAGACACGTAACTTTACAATCGGCCAATACACTGTCAATTTTTCATTGCCTTTAATCTGATGATGTATTTAGATGATTTAAGGTTAATAAGCGGACAGTCAGTGAGAGAAGGCCAGTACATGATTAAACCAGCAATTCTGGCATTGGCCTCTATTGGAATCGCAGCTTTTGCGCACGCTGATCCCCATAAAGTCTACGCCACGTTCATCACGCAGGGCGGTGGCTCCCACGTCGAAATCTCAGATTGCGGTGACGGAACGCCATGCGGAACAGTCGTCTGGATTAATCCGGAAACCTTGCCAGCTGGCGAAACGGTACAAACCGTCAAAGGGCGCAATGGCGAGCACATCCTCGGCCAAATGATCCTCAGCGACTTTGATCGCAAGTCT
>CAZXTI010000171.1:0-4364 GCA_964643565.1 uncultured Hyphomonas sp.
GTGTACTTCGTCTTCCCGTCGCGGATCGCTTTTATCGCCGCATCCTTAATATGGTCAGGCGTATCGAAATCTGGCTCACCCGCGCCCAAACCAATCACATCATGGCCCGCACGCTTCAACGCACCAGCTTTCGCGCTTACGGCCAAAGTCGCAGAGGGTTCGACGCGATTTATGGTGTCACTCAGTCCAATTTCCTTCACCATATTATCGGTCTCCTTTAAACGTCCGCCCTTAGGCCATAAGCTCAGGCCACCCGTCTGGCAATATCGAATACCGAATGGAACCACAGCATTTGTCCGATCAAGGCCAATTTGGATAAAATTGAACCTATTTTCTTCTCAGAAGATTCACTCTGTTTTGGTAAAACCCCGTCATCGAAACCAATTTTAGGGATAATTTGGTCGGAGCAAGGTAATGATGGATTTAGTGAAACGTACGCTCATTGAGCTCGAAAGAGAAATCGCAGTCATTTCAACACACCTGCAAAGGTGGTGGGGACGTATGACCGAGGCGGAGCAGTTGTTCTTCGTTGGCGTCGTGAGTGCAGCGCTCTTATTGCTAGCAATTCGCAGACCGGCACGCCGTGAGCTCGCTTCATATCGTTCAAATGAACAGGCTGGCGTCCTGCAACAATTCTTGTTTGCCGCAGTGATTATTGTGGTTTTCACCTTCGGGATCGATATCGCAATGGAATCCAAGGGCCTGTCGGTTTTCTCAAAATAAGTGTATTTTCGTTCCAACTTCCGTTAAATCGGGAACATGGAAACGACTGAGTTACCGAGCCCGCCTCTAAAGGGTATCGATGTCATAAAAGATCACCTCAAGCGCTTGCCCGGCAAGCCCGGCGTCTACCGCATGTTTGGCGCAGATGAGGAAGTCCTTTATGTCGGCAAAGCTAAGAATCTAAAAAACCGTGTCGCAAATTACGCCAAGCTCGGCGGACATACGCAGCGCATTGCCCTGATGATATCACTTACAGCAGCGATGGAATTCGTCGTTACCGAAACCGAAACCGAAGCGCTGCTCTTAGAAGCCAATCTCATCAAGAAGCTAAAACCGCGCTTCAATATCCTCCTGCGCGATGACAAATCTTTTCCCTATATCTTGATAAAACGCACGCATGAAATGCCGCAAATCCTGAAATATCGCGGTTCAAAAACAGCGCAAGGCGACTATTTCGGCCCCTTCGCAAATGCCGGCGCTGTCACGCGCACCCTCGATACGCTACAAAAGGCCTTCTTGCTCAGAACTTGCGAGGACAGTGTCTATGAGGCACGCTCGCGGCCTTGTATGTTGCACCAGATTAAGCGTTGTGCTGCGCCGTGCGTGGGTCTGATCGCGCCTGAAGATTATGATCAACTGGTTACGCAAGCGACCGATTTTTTGCGCGGCAAAGCTATCGATTTACAAAAACAGCTCGCCGCAGAAATGGAGGCCGCCTCATCCAAAATGGAGTTTGAGAAAGCTGCCCAATTGCGCGACCGCATACGCTCGCTTGCCCATGTCCGGGCCGGGCAAAGCATAAATCCTGATGGTCTTGAAGAGGCTGATATATTCGCTGTCGCACTTGAGGGCGGACAATCCTGTGTACAAGTCTTCTTCATCCGTGCAGGACAAAATTGGGGAACGCGCGCCTTTTACCCACGTCATGAAAAAGACGCGGCGGCCGAGGACATTCTCGCGGCATTCCTCGTGCAATTTTACGATACGCGTCCAGCGCCCCGCCTCATCCTCACCAATGCTGAGCCAACGCAAGCCGATCTGATTGGTGAAGCTCTGGAATTATCTGCCAGCCATAAAGTCGAGATACGCGCCGCCAAGCGTGGTTCAAAGCGCGAGCTCGTTTTCCAAGCCGCCCATAATGCTGAAGAGGCTCTCGCGCGCAAGCTAGCCGAAAGCGCCAGCCAGCGCCGGCTCCTAAAAGAAGTCGCTAAAACATTCGACCTCGCCGCCCCGCCGACACGTATCGAGATTTATGACAATTCTCACATCCAAGGATCAAACATGGTCGGCGGCATGGTTGTTGCGGGCGCGGACGGCTTTACTAAAAGTCAGTACCGGAAGTTTAATATAAAAGACCCAAACATCAGCCCCGGCGATGATTATGCGATGATGCGCGAAGTTATGCATCGACGCTTCTCGCGGCTCTTGAAAGAGGCCGATGAGGCCAGCAAACCGATACAAGACTTGGACACCTATCCCGATCTTGTGCTGATCGATGGCGGGCTTGGCCAGTTGTCCGCCGTAACAGAGACACTCACAAAGCTTGGTCTAACAACCGATGACATTACCCTTGTCTCGATCGCCAAAGGTGTAGAACGCAATGCCGGACGCGAACAATTTTTCCGTCCGAACAAGCCACCCTTTCGCCTCCCTGAAAAAGCGCCGGTTCTCTATTACCTCCAGCGCTTGCGTGACGAAGCTCATCGCTGGGCCATTGGCGCGCACCGCTCAAAGCGCTCCGCCGACATCCGCAAAAACCCGCTGGACGAAATCGCTGGCATCGGCCCAACACGCAAGAAAGCCCTCCTGCATCATTTCGGGTCAGCCAAAGGGGTCGCAAAAGCCAAGCTTTCCGACATCGCAAATGTTGAGGGTATAAGTGAAGCGCTCGCCGAACGCATTTACGGATACTTCCACAGCGGATAGACTTCTTTAAACAAATTCAGATCAGTTGAACGCGTAAAACAAGGAACAGCGTCGCAATGTCAGTTAAATGGCTACCAAATGCTTTGACAGTCTTGCGCATTGCCGCAGCGCCAGTTGTTGGTCTGCTCGTATGGAAAACGTTAAGCGCAGACACGCTCCAGCAAAAAGAACTATACGCCACGCTTTCCTTCACCATCTTTGCGGTCGCTGCGGTTACAGATTGGCTGGATGGCTTTCTGGCCAGAGCTCTAAACGCGTCTTCAGAATTAGGTGCAAAGCTCGACCTTTGGGCGGATAAAATTCTAGTGTTTGCCGTCCTAGTCGGCGCACTACCCTTTCTACCGATACTCGCAACATTTGGGCTCATTTGCTTAAGCATCCGGGACATATTCGTCATGCGGCTGCGCGCCAGACGTCCCGATGTGAATCTGAAGGCGACTTTCCTTGCAAAAAGCAAAACAGCTATTGTGATGGGCGGAATGGCATTGGCGATGCTCGGCTATGCTTTGGCGACTGGTGATCTTGCACAAGCTGATGCGAGCTTGGCAGAAAAGATGATGCTCGCGGCGCGAATCGGCCTGTCCATATTCGTTTTTGGCTCCGTCTTATCCCTCGGCACGGGATGGCAATATTTTGCCGAAGCAGCCAAATCCGGAGCTGGCGCCGAGCAAATCGACCGCTAAACCCAATATTACTCAAAAATCGATCATAAACTGCCTAACCACTATCGCCATATCTGGCTTTACGCGCTAAACAGGCCGTAATTGGGGTTGAATAAAGGATATGTCCATGGCTGCTCTCATCGCAATCGGAACAACCTGTGCCGTCTTCGGGATTTTGAACTTTCTTGATTTCAAGCGCTTTGACTAAAGCGCGCCGATTTCCATGCTACCCGAGACACCCTTAATTGTTGCCCTACTTGGGGGCTTGGTGCTTCTAGCATTTGCCGGTGACTTCCTTGTAAACGGCGCTGTCCGCCTCGGTCGACAAGCAGGCCTCTCTCCGCTAATCGCAGGCATATTCATTGTCGGCTTTGGCACATCAGCGCCCGAAATGATCGTCGCGCTCGACGCCGCGCAATCTGGATACCCTAGCCTCGCACTCGGTAATATTGTCGGATCCAATATCGCGAACATTCTTCTGGTAATGGCGCTTCCGGCAATAATTTCGCCTGTCATTGCTGGTGGATGGGGTCAGGGCCGCGCCTTTATCGCCATGGCGCTTGCAACCGCAGCGTGGATTGTCACTCTTACATTTGAAGGCTTAAACCCCGGCATCGGAACGCTATTTATCACTGCGCTGGTTCTCTATGCCGTATACACACTCCTATCGGCCCGCGCCGCCGCTAAGTCAGGTGTTGATATTGGTATTGAGACGACACCTCCAACTATGAGCATTGGGCGCGCCATTGCCTATCTGATCATCGGAATGATTGGACTGCCAATTGGCGCAAATCTTATCGTCGATAGCGGTCAGGAAATCGCAGAGTTTTACAAAGTTCCCCCAGAGATAATTGGAATCACCTTGCTCGCAGTTGGTACATCATTACCAGAAATCGCAGCCGGTGTTGCCGCCGCATTGCGCAGCAAAACAGATGTGCTCGTCGGCAATGTATTAGGCTCAAACATATTCAATATACTCGGTGCAGGCGGCCTGATCTCCTTCTTCGGCCCGCTTAATGCGCCAATCTCTTTCACCAATTATGATCACTGGAT
>CAZXTI010000172.1:0-4348 GCA_964643565.1 uncultured Hyphomonas sp.
ATATATGCACCGTGGAGCGATAATTGCGCTCTAGGCGCACCGTTTCTGCGCCCGGAAAATCTTTCTCGAAGCGCAAGATATTATCCACCTCAGCGCCGCGCCAACCATAGATGGATTGATCGTCATCGCCGACACAGCAAATATTGTTAGACCCTTGCGCCAATAGCCTCAGCCACAAATATTGCGCGACGTTCGTATCCTGATACTCGTCAACCAGCACATATTTGAACTTGGTATGATACTCGGCCAATATGTCAGTATGCGTCTGGAACAGGGTGATGTTGTGGATAAGCAGATCACCAAAATCACACGCGTTTAATACCTTTAGGCGTGCCTGATAAATCTCATAGCATTTGATTGCACGGCCATTGGCGAACAGATGCGCATCCTCGTCTGGCACTTTATCCGGCGTCAGCGCGCGGTTTTTCCAGCCATCAATCAGGCTTGCCAGAAAGCGCGGCGTCCAGCGCTTGGGATCAATATCTTCGGCCTGAATAATCTGTTTGCACAGGCGGATCTGGTCGTCGGTGTCTATGATCGTAAACGATGATTTCAGACCGACAAGCTCAGCATGTTTGCGCAAAATTTGCGCAGCAATAGAATGGAACGTGCCCAGCCATCGCAGCCCCTCGCCCGCATCCCCAATCAGGCTGAGCGCGCGTTCGCGCATTTCGCGCGCCGCTTTGTTTGTGAAGGTCACGGTCAGCGTTTGCGAGGGCCAAGCCCGGCGAGTTGCAATAATGTGCGCTAAACGAGCTGTCAGAACGCGGGTTTTCCCCGTGCCCGCTCCGGCGAGCACCAGCAATGGCCCTTCTGTCGTTTCCACCGCGCGGCGTTGCTCCGGATTTAACCCATCAAGATAGGCGCCGGCCGCAGGCGCATTTGGTGCGCGCGCAGCAGCCATTTCGGAGATTGAGAGCGGGCGATTCGTCATCAGAAGACTATAGAGCGTCGCAGTATAAGAGGTAAGGGTTCATCCTAGCTTCCACCTACACAAAAGCCCCGACACACAGCCGGGGCTTTCTTTAAGGCTTAATCAGTTTGGCGCTTAAGCGTCTTCTGGTAGGTCGCGATCCAGCTCTGTCAGGCTACCCTTGCGTCCACCGGCAACGGTCATTGACTCGCAGGTTCCTTTTGGAACCAGCGTCCAGGCATTGCCCTGATAATCCACTGTGGATGTACCTTCGCATGATGTGCCCGGCCCGGCGGCGCAGTCATTTTCACCTGCCAGTGAAACACCAAAGCATTCCACCATTTCGGCGCCTGCAGACGCGTCGGCGAGTGTCGCATCGCCACTAGAAGATGCAGTGGTGTCGCTTCCCCCACATGCTGCCAATGCAGCAGCTGCAAAAGCGCTGGCGAATACAGTTTTGTTAAGTGTCAGCTTTCCCATAAGAAACCCTCTCAGTTAATTGTGAAAAATAGAGATGGAACGTATCATATCACAGGTCAAGCAGACAGTCCGCCTTTGCAACGAACGAGGCGAACAAATTTTTGTGCGCGCCCGCCCTAGAATAAGGTCGCTAATGCCTTGGCATCATATTCTTCCAGCTCGTCATGACGACCTTCTTTAATCTTCTGCGCCCAGAACGGATCCTGTAAGAGCGCGCGGCCAACGGCAACCATATCAAACTCGCCCGTTTCCAACCGCTCGATCACGTCAACAATCGGACGGGTTTTTGACCCCTGCCCCTGAAATGCGCCGATAAAGTCAGAATCAAGCCCAACCGATCCGACTGTAATGGTTGGCAATCCGGTCAATTTCTTGCTCCAACCGGCCAAATTCATCTCAGAGCCGTCAAATTCCGGCTCCCACCAGCGCCTCTGCGAGCAATGCAAAATATCAACGCCGGCATCAGCAAACACGCCCAGAAAGGCCTCCAGCTCTTGCGGGGTTTCGGCCAAGCGGGCGGTATATTCCTGCTGCTTCCATTGTGAGAAACGCAAGATAATCGGCAAGTCTTCGCCCATCTGCTTGCGGCATTCAGAAATGATCTCGCCGGCAAAGCGCGCACGTTCGGTCAAGCCGCCGCCATATTTATCTTCGCGCGTGTTCATCACATCCCAGAAAAACTCGTCGATCAGATAACCGTGTGCACCATGAATTTCTACGCAATCAAAGCCGAGCTTTGCCGCTTCGCCTGCCGCATTGGCATAGGCCATGACCATATCGGCCACTTCGCTCTCTGTAGGTTCCGGCTGGACCTGCTTGCCATGATGGGTTTTCCCCGAGGGGCTATCGGACACCGCATCAGGGTCCGGGCCAGTACCGGGTTTACGCATCATACCGACATGCCAGATTTGCGGCGCAATCTTGCCGCCCGCACCATGAACTTTTTCAACCACATTGGCCCAGCCCTTTAGAGCCGCCTCTTCATGAAAGTTTGGCACACGCGGATCATTGGATGCGCCGCCGCGCGCAATTGTTGTCCCTTCAGTTACGATCAACCCGACATCAGCCCCGGCGCGGCGCTCATAATAGGCGGCAACGTCCTCGCCCGGGACACCGTCCGGAGAGAAGCTGCGTGTCATCGGTGCCATAACGATCCGGTTGGGGATCGTCATCCCGCGGCAGGTGAAAGGTTGAAACAAAGGTGATGAGGCTGAGGTCATAGGGCCACTCCATAAACAGAGCGCCAATCTGGGCATGCCGCGCGGCCGCGTCAATGGGCTACGCTAGGGAAGGAAGCAGCTAGTGGCCTTTGCCAAATGCGCCGGTACGGATGCCATAATCCACCGCCAGCCCATATTCAGGATCGTCATCACTATCGACCAGCAACTGTCCTGCGCGGTTTAGCAGCTTGTGGCAATCGCGCGTCAAATGGCGAAGACGCAGCGTCTTACCCCGTGCCTCATATTTGGCGGCCAAGTCTTCAATCGCTTGCAGCGCAGACTGATCGACTACCCGCGAGCGCATAAAATCGACGATGACAATGTCAGGGTCTTCATCGACAGTGAACAATTCAGCAAACCCATCAGTCGAGCCAAAAAATAGCGGGCCTTCAATCTCATAGACCTTCGCGCCTGGCTCGCGAATAGAGTCGCGTTCAATAATACGGATGCGCGTCGCATTATTCCAAGCATAGGCAAGCGCGGAAATAATCACGCCGACAATCACCGCAATCGCCAAATCCTGCCACACCGTCACTGCCGTCACGATGACAATCACCAGTGCGTCAGTCAGCGGTATTTTCGACATAATACGCAAGCTGTTCCACGCAAATGTCCCGATCACGACCATGAACATTACGCCGACAAGCGCTGCCAGCGGAATTTGGGCAATGATCGGCGAGCCGACGAGAATGAAGGCCAGCAAGAACAAGGCCGCCGAAATACCTGATAACCGCGTCGAGCCGCCCGATTTTACATTGATCATCGACTGACCAATCATCGCGCACCCGCCCATGCCGCCGAAAAATCCGGTTACAATGTTCGCGCCGCCTTGCGCCAAACATTCCTTCGATGCCCCGCCCCGCTGGCCAGTAATTTCGCCGACAAGGTTGAGCGTCAAAAGGCTCTCGATCAAACCAATTGCAGAGAGGATCAACGCATAGGGCAAAATAATATAAAGCGTTTCCAGCGTCAGCGGCACATCTGGCACGGCAAATGGTGGCAGTCCGCCCTCAATTGACCCGACACGCGGCACATCCAGCCCAAATCCGATCACCAAAACCGCAACAAGACCGATGCCTGCAAGCGGCGCGGGCACAAATTTTGTCACCTTCGGCGCGCCCCAGATAATCGCCATTGTCAGTGCGACAAGTCCTAGCATGAGCAAGAGTGGCGCGCCTGTGAGCCAATCACCATTTGGTAAAAAACTATGCGGATCGGGTGTTGCTGTGCCGGGCACCTGAAACTGGCCAAGTTGCGCGAGCCCAATCACAATTGCCAAACCGTTGACAAAGCCGAGCATGACGGGCGTTGGCACAAGCCGGATAAATTTACCCAAGCGGAAAATGCCAGCGCCGACTTGCAAAATGCCCATCAGTACGACCGTCGCAAACAACATATCGACGCCGTGATCAGACACCAGATCCACCATCACAACAGCCAGCGCGCCGGTCGCACCTGAGATCATACCCGGACGCCCGCCAAAAATGGCTGTAATAAGCCCAACAATAAATGCTGCATAAAGCCCAACCAGTGGCCCCACACCCGCAACAAACGCAAACGCCACCGCTTCAGGCACCAGCGCAAGCGCCACGGTCAGCCCGGCAAGCACCTCAATGCGCAACAGACGCGCAGAAAAGCCGGGCTTGCCCTCTTCAGACAATCCAGAAATTTTTAGGCGATTGGCAAAGCTTGCCATTGAAAAATTAGACATGTGCGCTTTCGATAAATCCTATAG
>CAZXTI010000173.1:0-4338 GCA_964643565.1 uncultured Hyphomonas sp.
GAATAGCGTCCGCAAGTTTTGGCGGATTAGCCGGATTGAACGGTATAAGCTTTGCCAAACGATCAACTTGAAAATACGGCATCTGCATAACGCGCCCAACATCGCGCACAACCGCCTTGGCTTGGAGCGTACCGAACGTGATAATCATTGCAACCGCATCCGCGCCATACTTATCGCGCACATAGCGGATCACCTCGCCGCGACGTTCCTGACAGAAATCAACGTCGAAATCCGGCATCGAAACACGTTCGGGGTTCAAAAACCGCTCAAACAGCAAGTCAAAACGCAGCGGGTCCAAATCCGTAATCAGAAGCGACCAGGCAACAAGCGACCCCGCACCAGAGCCGCGACCCGGCCCAACTGGAATACCCTGCGCTTTCGCCCATTTGATAAAGTCCGAAACGATCAGGAAGTAACCGGGGAACCCCATCCGCTCGATAATGCCCAGCTCATAGTCGAGGCGTTCATAATAAACGGCGCGCTCGGCATAAAGCTGGTCAGCCTCTTTCAAGCGTACCTCAAGGCCCTCTTTCGCCTGACGCTTCAGCTCGTCGACTTCCCCTTGTCCGCCCTTACCGGAGAAATTCGGCAGGATTGGTTTGCGCGGCTCTGATTTTACTGCGCAGCGCAGGGCAATCTCGCTGGTGTTTTCTAACGCTTCAGGCAAATCGGCAAACAGCTCATGCATCTCGGCAGCCGTTTTCAAATACTGCGACGCCTCAACACGCTGCCGATCCTCTTGCCCAAGATACTCCCCATTCGAGATACACATCATCGCATCATGGGCTTCAACATCTTTTGGAGACATGTAGCGCGCATCATGTGTCGCTACCAAGGGAATGTCTTGCGCATAAGCAAGCGAAATCATCCCGGCCTCACAAAGCGCCTCTGCCTCGCTGCCATGTCGCGTAATTTCTAAATAACATCGCCCCGGATAAGCCGCAGCCAGCTCAGCCAACACTTCGCCAGCCTGCTCCGTTTTCCCCTTCTGACAAAGCTGGCCAATCGCCCCCTCAGCCCCGCCCGTCAGCACAATAAGTCCCTCCGTCGCCTCAAACAGGTGTTCACGCTTCAGTCGCGGCACCCCATCATCTGACTCCAGATAGGCAAACGAAGACAATTCCATCAGCCGCGCATAACCGATTTCATTTTGCGCATAGAGGCTAATACGCGACGTATATCCGCGCACCGCATCTTCAATCACATTGAAACAGCAGGCCATGATTGGCTGCACACCTACGCCAGCTAAAGCCTCTGAACGCTCCAGTGCGCCGAACATATTATTGCGATCCGTCACCGCCACAGCCGGCATCATCTGTTCGCCTGCCCATGTAGCGAGCTTTTTCGTCGTTATCATGCTTTCCAGCAGAGAATAGCTGGAACGAACAGCAAGATGTATGAATGGCGAATCGCTCATAAAGGCCTCCGGTATCACACCGACTATGCCTCTATTCCGCTAAATACCGAAGACCCTAGCCGGTATAGTCCACAAGTTGCCCCTCTTTGAGCGTCACAACACGGTCCATATGGGGAATGAGCGACATATTATGCGTCGCCACCAGAACCGCCGCGCCCTCATCGCGCACCATATTTATCAGCGTTCCAAAGACACGCTCGGTCGTCGCCGGATCGAGGTTTCCGGTCGGCTCATCTGCGATAACAAGGCGCGGATCATTCGCCAGCGCCCGTGCAATGGCAACGCGCTGCTGCTCACCGCCTGATAGCTGACCGGGTTGATGGTGACCGCGATCAGCCAATCCCATTTCCGCCAGCAGGTCTTGTGCTTTCTTACGCGCTGCTTTGCGGTTTTTGCCAGCAATCATCAAAGGCATGGCGATATTGTCTTCAGCAGAAAATTCCGGCAGCAAATGGTGAAACTGATAGATAAAGCCAAGCTTGTTCCGGCGCATGCCCGTCAGCTCAGCGTCAGTCAAATCCATGCAATTCTTACCTTCAAGCACAACATCGCCGGAGGTTGGCTTTTCAAGCAAACCAGCCGCATGCAACAAAGTCGACTTGCCAGAACCAGACGGCCCAATAAGCCCAACCAGCTCACCTGCATTCAGCGTCAGTGTCGCGCCATTCAAAACCGTCAGATCGCCAGCGCCAGACTGATAGGTGCGCACAATATTGCGAAGCTCAAGAACTGCACTAGCCATTACTCAAACCTCAATGCTTCAATTGGATCGGTTTTCGCCGCAAGCCAGGCAGGCCAGATCGTCACCAGCATGGACATCACCATTGCCCAGCCCGTTGTGAACGCTGCCTCCCTTATGTCGAGTTTCGCGGGTAACCGATCAAAAACATAGACTTCCTGGGGGATAAAGTCCCTGCCTGTAACAAGATCGAGAAATCCCTGAACTGCGCCAATATTTACGACAAACAGTATGCCAAGCACGAGACCGATTAGGGCGCCAACCAGCCCCAGCATACCGCCAATCATAATAAACACGCGCATCATGGACGACCGCGTCGCCCCGATTGTACGCATAATCGCAATGTCACCCGCTTTGTTCTTCACCAGCATCACAACGCCGGTAATGATATTTAGCGATGTGATCATAATCAGGATCAACATAATCAGCCGCATCACACCGCTTTCTGTCTGCAATGCGTTCAAATAGGCGCCATTACGTTGCTTCCAATCGGTGATGTAAAACCGATTGCCAAATGCCTCGTTGACAGTCTCGCGCGCTTCGTCCGTCTTGTTGAAATCATCCAGACGCATATCGAGAACCTGAAACTTTCCGCGACTACCGAAAAATGCTTGCGCACGTTCCAGCGGCATAAAGATATAGATACGATCCAGTTCGAAATTCCCCGTACGGATAAATCCGCCAACACGATATGTAACCGGGCGGCGCTGAACCGTGCCCACCACAGTTTGCGCACCCGCAGGGCTTAATAGCTGCAACGTATCTCCGGGCGAAACACCAAGCTCAGTCGCTAAAGCGATACCAACAAAGATAACATCACCGCCTGCGCGCCCGACCCCATACTCATCTTCCAGATAGCCATTCCAGATCGGCGGATAATTCTCCAAATCCTCTGGACGCACGCCGCGCACCAGCGCACCTGAGTTTCCGCGCGGCCCAATCGCCAGCCCTTGCTCTTCCAGCAAAGGCATCACCGTTTCCACACCGTCCAGCGTCTTTATCTCTTCGCCAATCGCAAGCGCTTCGGATTCCGGCAAATCAGCCACATTCACAAACATATGCCCTTGGCCACCAATCAGGCTTTGGGTCAATTGCGCGCGAAAACCGTTCATGATCGACATGGTGACAATCAGCGCCGCCACAGCCAGCATAATCCCAACAAAGGAAATAATCGAAATCAGCGAGGCGCCGCCATGTTCACGCTTCGCGCGGATATAGCGCCATGCCAGCGTGCGCTCTAACGTCCCGAATGGAAGTGCTTGAGATACGGCTTCACTCATCCAGCAGACCTCATTTTTTCTATCGCAGCCTCAAGCGGAAGCTCCGCCCGTTCGCCCGTTGCGCGTTCTTTTAGCTCAACAACACCTTTTTCAACCGCTTTTGGCCCAATAATAACCTGCCACGGCAAACCGATCAGATCCATACGGCCAAACTTTGCGCCTGCCCGGTCTTCAGTTTCATCATAGAGCACATCCATGCCAGCCGCGCCCATCGCCGCATAAGCTGCATCGCAGGCTGCCGCCGTCGCCTCATCTTTCGGACGCATCGAAATCAACCCGGCATCAAACGGCGAAACAGATGCAGGCCAAACAATGCCATTCTCATCATTCGACGCTTCGATGATTGCACCCACAAGGCGCGACACACCAATGCCATAAGAGCCGCCATGAATGGTCACAACATTGCCCTCGCGGTCTTGAACGCCCGCATTCATTGGCTCTGAATATTTTGTCCCGAAATAGAAGATATGCCCAACCTCGATCCCGCGCGCAGTGACCTGCTGCTCTACCGGTACAGCGCCAAAGGCGGCTTCATCATGCTTTTCGTCCGTTGCAGCATAATACTTTGTCCGCTTCTCCATTTCCTCGGCGAGCGCGGCCTCATCGGAAAAGTCGAAACGTTCATCTGGCGCAGGCACATCGAGCACAGCGCGGTCACAGAACACACCGCTTTCCCCGCTCTCTGCGAGGATCAAAAACTCATGGCTCAAATCGCCGCCAATTGGTCCGGGGTCTGCCTGCATCGGGATCGCCGTAACGCCAAGGCGATCAAACGTGCGCAGATAAGCTGCAAACATCTTCTGATACGAGACACGCGCAGCCGCTTCGGTCAGATCAAAACTATAGGCGTCCTTCATCAGGAATTCCCGCCCTCGCATCACGCCAAAGCGCGGGCGCACCTC
>CAZXTI010000174.1:0-4283 GCA_964643565.1 uncultured Hyphomonas sp.
TTCCACCAAGTCTCGCTCAGCGGACTATCGATAAAATAGGGATAACCCGGCAGCCATGCTTCGCCGAACGCGATTACATCGGGCTTGTCTTTGGCCGCTTTCTTGATCCAATCAAGGGCGATCTCTAGCGCCGCTTCCTTGTCGAAAAAAGCCGAAACGGCCTGCACCGTGCTGAGGATAATTTTATCAGTCATATAAACGGATTAACAGTGCGTCTCGGCCAAGTCCACTCAAAACAATAGCGAGGATACTTATTGAAAAACGCTAATTTCTTCCTATCTATAAAGGGAGGAGATGAGGTGGACAAAGACAAAACAGCTAAAAGAGATAGAAGGCGCGCGCGGCGGCGCCGTCGGAAGCAGCCGCCGCGTCCGGCACCATACAACTACCGTGTCCCTATGGACAAACACCCAATTATTTTCACCCCCTCAGGCTATATCGGCCCGTTTCTGGCCATCAGGCGGATAGCAACCATCATTTTCGTTTTTCTGATCGCTGCGGGGCTCGTCACAGCGACCATGTATGTCGGGAAATCTGACTTCGGCGCATTCGATATGCTTATCACCTTCCTAAATGTGATTCCGAAGGTTCTACTCATCACGATAGGCTGGGCCATACTTGGCATTCCCCACCTTTTACTGCTTTTCTTCGTTGAATGGAGCGCTGTGAAACAAATGCGACCAAGCCGGCAAGACTAGCCGACAAGTCGCGCAACAAGCTTCTCACGGAGCGCGCTCGTTACACCCAGCCCATCGGCTAAATACGCATCAATCGACCCATTTGCCTCGATTATCGTGCGCCATGCCGTCTGAAGATATTTTCGGCGCACACCAAGGAATGGCTGATAAACCTCTGGCTCATAGTCCTTGTCCAAGAGATTATTGTAATAGGCCGTTGCCTCGGCCAATCGCTCATCAACTTTTGCGGCTGAATTTGTCAGCTCATAATCGTCCATCATATCAGCCTCGCTTACGCCCAAAATATGGTGGGTAAGTGCGCACAAAATACCGGTGCGATCTTTACCGGCAGCGCAATTTACTAGCGCTGTTCCTTGCGTTTCGCTGAGCCGGGAAAACCAATCTGAGAACATCTGCTTATGGTGTGCCTTGAATGGCGCCTTGGTGTAATACTCCTCCATCCAGCCATCGGCTTTTCGCGCGCTGGCCTCAACGCGTTGCAAAAAGCGCTGATGCGGGGCTTCCGTTTCGCGCCCGCCATCATGGGTGATGACATAAGCAGCGCTCCATTTCCCTGCCATGCGTTCGCGCTCATCCGGGCGGCGCAAATCGGCCTGCAGAGCCATGTCCAGCTTGGCAAGCTTTGCAAGGTCAGCGTCGCTTGCCTCGGCATAGTGGCCAGAACGATACAGCAATCCGGTTTTCACCTGCCCGCCATGCCGGGACGCATAGCCCCCGAAGTCACGGAAGTTCCGTACCCCGTCGAATTCCAAAACGCGATTATCCATATTGGTCCCCATTTACCGAAACGGTGGCTCGTCGAATGCGCGTAATTTGCGAGAGTGCAATGCCGCCCCGCCATCAGAAGCAAGCCGCTCCAGCGTATTGATGCCGATACGAATATGCTCACCAATCGCGCGTTCGTAAAACCTGTTGGCCGCGCCCGGCAATTTGATCTCGCCATGCAGCGGCTTATCGGACACACATAGGAGCACGCCATAGGGCACACGCAACCGGAACCCGTTTGCCGCAATCGTCGCGCTCTCCATATCAATCGCAATCGCCCGCGACTGGTTAAACCGGCGCGCCGTTTCTGTGATGCGCAGCTCCCAGTTTCTGTCATCAGTTGTAACAACCGTCCCTGTACGAAGCCTTTTCTTCAGCGCCTCACCCCGCTCGCCCGTCACCTCAGCAGCAGATGCCGCAAGCGCGACCTGAACTTCGGCAATTGGCGGCACAGGGATATCCGGCGCCAGCACGCTATCGAGCACATGTTCATCGCGTAGATACGCATGTGCCAAGACGTAATCACCAATCACTTGAGAGTGGCGCAATCCGCCGCAATGGCCCACCATGATCCAGCAATTCGGGCGCAAGACAGCCAGATGATCGGTAATCGTCTTTGCGTTTGATGGACCAACACCAATATTGACCAGTGTGATCCCGTCGCCTGCCGCTGTCGTCAAATGATAGGCTGGCATCTGGTATCGGCGCCATGGTGCCGCTTCAATCAGCTCGCGGGCATTTTTCGTCTTCGCATCGATCACGAGCCCGCCCGGAACAGACAAGGATTTATACCGCCCGCCCTTGCCAAGCTCCTCCAGCGCCCAATCAACGAATGCGTCCACATAGCGATGATAGTTCGTAAACAGAATATAATTCTGAACATCATCAACCGGCGTGCCTGTATAATGCTCCAGACGTTTCAGCGAGAAATCGATACGCGGTGCATCAAACAGCGCAAGCGGGCGTACACTTCCAGGTTCAAACATCGCTCCGTCTGCGACCTCATCCCCAACATGCTCTAACTTCGGGGTTGGAAACCAACGCGCTAATTCAGCTGGCGCGATTTCCTCTAAGCCAGCTGCTTTATTCTGATCCCAAACATAATTGTATGGAATTTCCGAAGACGACCGCCGAACCTCTATATCAACCGGATAGTCGGCTAGAATAAGGTCAATTTGTTCGGTCAAATATTCCTTGAAAAAATCCGGCCGCGTGATCGTCGAGACATATTCCCCGCTTTCAGATAATTTACCGAATGAACGGCTGATCGGCGGCGGCGGACCATCAGGGTGATAGCGAATAACAAGTTCAGGATAACAAAAAGCCCCGGCCGCGCGCGATTCCCCATCAGGCGGAGTGCGATCTTTCAGGAAGCGGGCAAGAGAGGCTGACAGCGCATCTACCGCATCATCATACAATGCGTTTAAAGCGTCTATTATTTCAGCGGAGGTTTTATACGAGGTCAACATGGCCCTTAATGCCGGAACTCCACTTTGAGGTCAATGTGCATTCGATTTCATTACGAGCGCCGGATTTGACGGCGTCTTACAATTCTGATTTGCAAGAGACTTGAATAAGCGACCATCACGCAAGGACAGAATTGCATATGGGTAACCCTAGAATAATCGTCAGCCATGAGAAGAAACTCATTATCGTAAACAATTATAAGGCCGGGTTCGCGACCTTTAATAATGCGCTAAATAAGAATGAGGCAATCCCTGTTGAAAACCCGAATACGCTCAAGGAAATACAGCCCCTTTCAAACTATAGAAAAGTGCTGTTTTTCCGCGAGCCTTTTGCAAGATTTGTCAGCTTTTTGAACGATAAGGTGATATTGGGCCGCGGCAATTCGGAAACCCTCAACAAGCTCATAAGGTTTAGCGGCGGCGACGCCATCCTGCCTGAACTGGAACGTGTACGCCGGAATGAACACCCAGACCGAGCGGGCTTCATCGAAGAATTTATTGAATATCTAAGCCCCGTCATCCATGTGGATGGTCACACAGTGCCGCAGCATATGATCTATACGCGCCAGGGGCTCGATCTCGATTTTTTCGATGCGATCCATGACTACACATTCAATACAGCTTTCCTGAAACAGGAGTTTGGCCTGGACGTCCCGGTAAGAAACCAAACCGGATCAAAGCAGCTTTTCGATACGCTCATGACCCCCAAGGTCAAAGCGTTCTGCTCGGTTTGGTACGCGGTAGATTTAGCGCACTTCGCGCGCCTATAGAGCCGTCTTGGGAACAAGCATTCAGTCTCGCCCCCTCGCCGCCCTTTACTCAGCAGCAACAATACCGGATTTGGCTTTGTCGAATTGACCCCAGACCCCGTCTGATCCGTGCCAGTCGCCCTTGGTCGCACCTTTGGAATATTCGGTGGCACGCGCTTCGAAGAAATTGGCATGTTCAACCCCGTTCAGGATCTCGGTTAGCCAAGGCAGCGGGTGCTTCTCAATGCCAAAGATCGGGTCGAGCTTAAGCTGACCCAAACGCCAGTCAGCGATGTAGCGGATATATTGCTTGATGTCCTCGGGCGTCATGCCCTCCACTTCGCCGGCCTCAAAAGCAAGATCAATAAATTTGTCTTCAAGCTGCACAACCGTTTCGCAGCACCCTTTGATATTATCCGCCACGACTTTGGTCAGCGCGCCGGTTTCCTGCGCATAAGTATGGAAAAGCTTGATCATGCCTTCGCAGTGAAGCGACTCATCGCGCACAGACCATGACACGATCTGGCCCATGCCCTTCATCTTGTTGAAGCGCGGGAAATTCATGAGCATTGCGAATGATGCAAACAATTGCAGCCCTTCAGTAA
>CAZXTI010000175.1:0-4281 GCA_964643565.1 uncultured Hyphomonas sp.
CCATAGAGGCTAACACTTTGAAGATTGACGAGAAGTGGCCATAGACAAGCCCTCATCGGACTATTAAATCATGGTACGAAATTATCTGGGCTAGGAACGGCTATGTTTAAGAAAATCCTGATCGCGAACCGCGGCGAGATTGCAGTGCGTGTTATCAAGACATGCCGCCGTCTGGGCGTAAAAACGGTTGTTGTCTATTCTGATGCTGATGCTGGCTCGATGGCCGTGGAAATGGCGGATGAGGCGGTGCATATTGGCGGCTCGCAGGCGTCCGAGAGTTATTTGGATGCCGATAAGATTGTCGCGGCGGTGCGCGAGACAGGCGCTGAGGCTGTGCATCCGGGCTTCGGATTTCTGTCTGAGAATGCTGATTTTGCGCGGCGACTGGAAAAAGAGAAAATTGTTTTCATTGGGCCGAACGCTGAGGCGATTGATGCGATGGGCGATAAGATCAGCTCCAAGAAATTGGCTGCTGATGCTGGCGTGTCCACGGTTCCGGGCCATATGGGGCTGATTGAAAGCACTAAGGAAGCGGTGAAAATCTCCAAGGAGATCGGCTATCCGGTGATGATTAAAGCGTCGGCTGGCGGGGGCGGCAAAGGGATACGGATTGCCCATTCTGATGCTGATGTAAAAGAGGGCTATCCGGCGGTAAAAGCTGAGGCGAAAAACGCTTTTGGTGATGACCGGATTTTTATTGAGAAGTTCATTTTGCAGCCGCGCCATATCGAGATTCAGGTGATGGGCGATGGGCATGGCAATTGTGTCTATCTGTTTGAGCGTGAATGTTCGATCCAACGGCGCAATCAGAAAGTCATTGAAGAAGCGCCGAGCCCATTGCTTGATGAGGCGACGCGCAAGAAGATGGGGGAGCAGGCGGTCGCGCTGGCGAAGGCTGTGAACTATAACAGCGCCGGGACCGTTGAGTTTGTTGCGTCTGGCGCTGATAAGGGCTTCTATTTTCTGGAAATGAATACACGGCTTCAGGTTGAGCATCCGGTCACCGAGATGATTACCGGCGTTGATCTGGTCGAGCAAATGCTGCGCGTGGCGGCCGGTGAAAAGCTGAAAATCAAGCAAAAAGACCTGAAAATTAACGGCTGGGCGGTGGAAACGCGCGTTTATGCTGAGGATCCTTACAGAAATTTCCTACCATCGATTGGACGCTTGCAGCGTTTCTCTGCGCCGAGCGAGGGTGCGCTTGGTGAGGGCACTGTTCGCATGGATAGCGGCGTGCGTGAGGGCGATGAAATTTCGATGTTCTATGATCCGATGATTGCCAAGCTCGTCACGCATGGCGCGACGCGCGACATTGCATTGGATACGCAAGCGGCGGCGCTGGACCGGTTTCACATTGAGGGTATTCAGGACAATATTCCGTTTGTGGCGGCTGTTATGGATGAGGCGCGTTTCCGCTCTGGTGACTTTACGACGGCCTATATCAAGGATGAGTTTCCGGAGGGCTTTAGCGGCGTTGCGGCGACCGAGCAGCAGTTAGAATATATTCTGGCTGCCGCGAGCTTTGCGCATAGTTTGAAGGTTGAGCGCGCTGCGTCTCATTTCGAGGAACGGGTCACGCCTGCATGGACAGGGGCAACCGAATGGGTGGTGATCCTCAATGGCGAGCATCACACGGTGCGTATGCTGATTGAAGATGATCCGCTCTATGGTGATACAGATGATGTAACCGCTTCGATGCAATATGGCGACACGTCTTATGAGCTGGTGACGAACTGGTTGCCGGGCACGAATTTGTTTGAAGGGGTGCTGAATGGCACACCGTTTGCGCTGAGTTTTGAGCCGAAGAAATCGGGTTTGCATATCCGCCATCGCGGTGCGATCCAGTCTGTCATTGTGTGCTCGCCGCGCCATGCTGAGCTTTATGCCCGCCTGCCGGAGAAGGAAGCGCCGGATACATCCAAGCTTATTATTTCGCCGATGCCGGGGCTTGTGGTTTCGATGGATGTTGCACTTGGTCAGGAGGTTAAATCTGGCGAAGGGGTTTGCGTGGTCGAAGCGATGAAGATGCAGAACATTATTCGCGCGGAAGCTGACGGCGTGGTCAAGGCGATCAATGTTGAAGCTGGCGCAGCTGTGGCGGCTGATGAAATCATGGTCGAGTTTGAGTGATCAAGATTGAGGCCTATGCGGTCGTCTGCGAGAATGATTGTATCGCGGATGCCACGGGCGCGATGCCGCCTGAGTTGAAGAATGACGCGGAGTGGGACTTCTTTCAGGCCGGGCTGGCGCGCGCAGATGTGGCCGTGCTTGGCCGTAAAAGCCATGAAATTACACCGAACCCGAAAGAGAGACGGCGGCTGATTTTATCGCGCCGTGTCGCGCGTGCCGAATGGGAAGATGCACGCACGGTGATCTGGAACCCGGAAGGGGCACGTCTGGCGCTTGCGCTTGAGATGTTTGATGCACCGGTTTCCTCATTGGCAATTACAGGCGGGCAGGGCGTGTTTGATTATTTTCTGGCGCACGAAAATGGCTATACGCAGTTCCATTTAAGCCGTTTAAAGGATGTTTATCTGAAGGGCGGGACGAAGCTGTTCTCTGCCCTGAATGGCGGCGGGAATACGCCTGAGAGCTTGCTGAAGGCGGCGGGGTATAGGCCCGGCGCTTATCGTGAGCTTGATGAGCGGGCGAGCGTTGTGTCATGGCACAAAGCGCCCTAGGCAATTATCGAAAATCGATCTATGTTTGTCCGGTCGAGCTGAAAGGGAGCCTGTCATGGGTATTATGGGTGTATTGTTTAATCCGAATGGACGTATTCGCGCGAACCAGTTTTGGCAGGGTGTTATTGTACTTATTGCCCTGCAGATATTCATTCAATTAGGCTGGGGTTATGTTAGCTCGTGGTTTATCTTAGCTTTTTTCTTTCTGGTTTTTCCCTATTTGTGTGTGTACGGGAAGCGTCTTCATGACTCTGGAAAAACGGCATGGTTGTTTCTCGCATTCTTAATTGGTGCGTTGGTTCTATCGCAAGTTATCGGCATGTTTACCGCTGGCTTTTCCAATGTGGACCAGGCTGAATTTCAGGAGAAAATGACGATTTTGACGGAGGAGGAGAATATTGGCGGAATGTTCGCGCTTATGCAGGAAGCCGTTCGCGCGGATATGCTACTTTCCTTTGTGACGATAATTGCAAACAATGTAATTGTTGGCTTCTTCTGCGCGCGGCTTTGGTCTGATCCGTATCCGAATGCATATGGTGATCCTGTTGGCGGATATGTTGCTGATGAGGATGAGGACGACTTTCTGACATAGTCTGCTTTTAGGCGTCTACTCTGATGGGAGCGTCGGCGGTGTAGCCGGGTTTGCGCTGCTGTCGAACACGGTTTCAAATGCGCGCTTTAGCGCTAAGTCAGCCTCGTGCATGCCGACTGGGTAGCCAAGGTCGACAAGGCTCGTGACACCAAGGCCGTCAGTGGAGATGCCGCAGGGCGTGATGCCGTGAAAATGGGTGAGGTCTGGCTCGACGTTTAGGCTGATGCCGTGAAAGCTCACCCAGCGCCTGAGGCGTACGCCAATGGCTGCGATCTTATCTTCACGGAGCGGGCCACCGGGCTGTGTCCGGTCGACCCATACCCCTACGCGGCCATCACGGGTTTCGGCGGTGATGTTGAAGTCGGCCAATGCGCCAATGATCCATGCTTCAAGGCTTTGTACGAATTTGCGCACATCCCGGCCGCGCTGGGTCAGGTCCAGCATCACATAGACAACCCGCTGGCCCGGGCCGTGATAGGTGTATTCGCCGCCGCGCCCGGCATCGAAGACGGGGAAGCGGTCGGGCTGAAGCAAGTCTTCCCGTTTCGCGCTTGTACCAGCTGTATAAAGCGGGGGGTGCTCCAGAAGCCAGATAAGCTCGCGTGCGCCGTCTTCGCGTATGGCAAGTGCGCGCGCTTCCATGAAGGCAAGCGCGGCCTCATAGGGCACGATCCCCGGCGAGACGGCCCAATCGACCGATGCAGAAACCTCGCTCACGCAGTCACCTAGGTGAAGGCGAGCCATAGACAGGCGATACCTGTCACCAGCAAGACGAGAACCGATCCTATGGTTCCGGCAACGCGGCCGAAAGAAAATCCGCCGCGACTGGCAAGCCCTGAGGCATGCAGCACGCGCGATGCTGTCAGGAGTGCACCCAGCGAATGTATGAGCATGAGAGGTGCTGACATTAGAGCAAGGGCGCCAAGGCCAAGCAAAGCAATCGGCACATCTTCAACCGCATTGCCTTGAACACGCATCATGCGCTGCATTCGCTCATTATCGCCCGCG
>CAZXTI010000176.1:0-4249 GCA_964643565.1 uncultured Hyphomonas sp.
CGCGTAACCGACGAGGAAAATCCGAGCTTTTCAGGCACCGCCAGGGTTACGTATGACACCGAAACTGACGCCTACACCGCCCATCTGATCACGCAGGACACGTGTTGCGACGGCCAAAACTATGCCAAAGTTCGCCAGACCGGGCAGCTTCAGTTTGAAGACGGCATGATCATTCTTACGCCAGAAATCAATGAGTTCCTTGTGCGCGAAGAAGGGCTGCCGCATATCACTTACGCACCCGATAATTTTGAGTTGCGCCGCGTTGACGCCAAGACGCTATCTGGCAAGTTGAACACATTTACCGAAGTTGTTTGGACAAAAGAGCTGCAAGCTATATCATAGGGCATAAACCGCACATCACGCGCGACAGTAGATAAAGGAGATAATTTTGCAAAACTATTACTTTGCCGGATTAATCCTTATCATGAGTGCACTTCTTGCAGGCGCTAATCCTGCTGCTGCAGAGGATGCGCCCGCGTCTATCTCCGGCACTTGGGCATTTGAGACCGCAGACTACCGGGATGGAACGTGCCGCATGTCAGGCAAGATGCACATACGGCCATCTAAATCTCAGACCAATTTGACCTGCTCCTTTACCGCCATTGAAGAATGTGCTGGCAGCGACCGCTGGGTGGTAGAACAGACGTGCGCTGCGAGCAGACGCGACACCGAGCTTTCAATCAGCTCGAAAATCGTGAGCTTTTTAGAAGCAAAAGAATTTACTGACAGCTATGCGCCGGACCACTTCTTGTTGAAAGTTATCAATAAGGAACGCATGACGGGCTCGCTCGTTTCCGCGATCCGCGCCCCGGTCGAGTTCTGGCGAGAAGAGGAGAATTTATCTTGATGAGAACACTTTTCTTCGGCGCAATTTTTGGGCTTTTCGCGCACAGTGCGCACGCGCAAGACAAAACAACCCGCATTGACGGCACATGGGCTTTTCAAGCCTGGACGAATGAAGGCTGTAGCTTCACCGGCAATGCGACGCTCGGCGCTTCTGACGAAAGCGGCAATCCGGCAACCTGCGAACTGACGGCGAGACAAGTCTGCTCAACGCGCGAATGGATTGTACGCCAGACCTGCACAGCCAAGCGCAGCGGCAAGCGGCTGGCGATTAAAGCCCGCATTGTCGAATTCATATCAGAGCCTAGCGATAGCTATTTGCCGGATGATTTCCTACTCACCATTGATAGCTCAAACCGCATGTTTGGCGCATTACATTCTTACGGCATTCACAAGGCGGAATGGACGCGGGAGCTTGGGGATATTTCATGAGCTATATCGCTTGCGCCATTAGCTAGTCCTGATGACGTCTAACAAAGAGAATATTGTTACCGCCGGAGCTGGCGGCGAAGACACTGTTGACGTGCTGATCATTGGCGCCGGGCTTGCAGGCTTGTTCCTCGCCCTCAGTCTCGCGCCAAGGCGCTGCACCATTGTCTCACCCACCCCGATCGGCACGGCTGCATCTTCGGCATGGGCCCAAGGCGGATTGGCCGCAGCGCTTGCGCCAACCGATACGGCTATGTCCCATGCGGCAGATACGGTCGCAGCGGGCGCGGGTCTGGTGGACCCTGTCGTCGCGCGTCTCATTGCCGAAGAAGGCGCCGCGCGGGTCACTGATCTTTTAGAGCTTGGGGTTCCTTTTGACCGGACGCCAGACGGGGCGCTCGCTTTGTCTCTGGAGGCAGCCCATTCGCATCCACGCGTTGCGCGCGTTGCAGGCGATCTTGCGGGCAAAGCGATTATGGACGCGCTCACATTGGCGGCGAAGGAAACAGATTCCATCAACCTGATTGAGACGGCCCGCGCAGTATCCCTCATGCAGGACACGAATGGACGCATCGCAGGCGTTGTCCTTCGCGATAATAATGGCACGCTTACGCCGTTCATCGCGCGCGAAACTGTCTTGTGCACGGGCGGGTCTGGCGGACTGTTCGGCGTCACCACCAATCCTCAGGGGTCACGCGGCGATGCTTTGGCGATGGCGTTTCATGCCGGGGCTTTAATTGCAGACACTGAGTTCGTGCAATTTCACCCAACCGCGCTCGACGTTGATCGCGATCCGGCGCCTTTAGCCACCGAAGCCTTGCGCGGGGAAGGCTCGCGGCTGGTCAACGCCAATGGTGATCGGTTCATGGAACGCTATCACAAGGCCGGTGAACTTGCGCCGCGTGATGAAGTCGCCCGCGCAATCCACACAGAGCGAACAGAAGGTCGCGGCGCTTTTCTGGATGCCCGCGACGCTGTTGGCCATGAATTCCCCGAGCATTTCCCCACCGTGTTCAACGCCTGCCGACTGGCCGGGATTGACCCGCGTAAAGACCTGATGCCCGTCTCAACGGCTGCGCATTATCATATGGGTGGCATTGTATCCGACTTTTGGGGACACTCATCGCTTGATGGGCTATCAGTGTGCGGAGAGTGTAGCTCAACAGGCGCGCATGGCGCAAACCGCCTTGCCTCTAACTCGCTCTTGGAGGCGGTGGTTTTTGCTGAACGCATATCCCGGCGTTTGCGGGATGTGAGCCTTGACGCCCCCGTCGCATCTCGCGGCCAAGTCTATAGCGAACTGCCTTATGAAACGCTCCAGGTTTTGCGCGGACTAATGGCCCAGCATTGCGGCGTGGTGCGCAGCGCAACGGGCTTGGAGACGCTCTTTTCATGGCTCAAACAAGCTGAAGCAGACCATGGCCGCACGCGCGCATTGCTGGCAGCTCAGCTCATCGTTGCGCCAGCACTTGCACGCCGTGAAAGCCGCGGCGGACATTATCGCTCCGACTATACACAACAAGATACGCCTGCTCGCACATTCATCCGTGCGCGCGGAACCGAATTCGATATTGAAAGGCGCCCTTTATTATGAGCCATATGCCCCCGCCTCTACCCGGCGTAATCCTTGACCCGATTGTCCGCCTCGCACTTGCCGAAGACCTTGGCCGCGCAGGTGACCTGACAACTGACGCGACCATACCGCCCGGCCAGCAAATGACGTGCGAAATCCGCGCGCGCAAAGCCGGACGCCTTGCCGGGCTAGATGCAGCCGCCTATGCGCTGGGTCTGGTCGATGAGACGGTCAAGCTGGAACAGGTCATGGCCGATGGCGACACGCTAAGCCCCGGCGACACGATTGCACGCCTCAGCGGGGCTGCGCGCTCTATCCTGACGGCAGAGCGCGTCATGCTCAATTTCATTGGACGTCTATCGGGTATTGCCACGCTGACCGCCGAGTTTGTCGCCGCGATCGAGGGCACACAGGCCCGCATTGTCTGCACGCGAAAAACAACGCCCGGACACAGAGCGCTGGAAAAACGCGCCGTGCGCTGCGGCGGCGGCACCTCGCACCGTTATGGGCTGGACGATGCGATACTGATTAAGGACAACCACATTGCGGCATGCGGCGGCTCCGTCGAAGATACGCTGAAGCGGGCGCGCGCCTATGCCGGGCATTTACGCATGGTGGAAGTGGAAGTGGACACGCTGGACCAGCTTAAAATCGCTTTGCAACATGGGCCAGATGCCGTTCTGCTCGACAATATGGATAATGAAACGCTGAAAGCTGCCGTCGCAATGATTGGCGATTTGTGCATCTCGGAAGCCTCAGGCGGGGTCAATCTCGATACAGTCGCAGGTATTGCTGCGACAGGTGTGAACTTTATCTCGGTTGGCGCGCTGACCCATTCAGCGATAAACCTTGACGTGGGCATGGATGCTGCCTGACACTCTCATTGTCGCAAGGCCCAGATCACAGGGCCAGATCACAGAGAACGGGGAGTAAGCAGCATGGCTAAAGCCAAAGGACGAAAGTCTGTATTCGTTACCGGCGCAGCATCCGGTATCGGCGCAGAGACGGCGCGCTACTTTGCCAAGAAGGGCTGGTTTGTCGGCCTGTACGATATTAATGAAGCTGGCCTCGCAGACCGCATAAACGAAATCGGCGCAGACAATTGCGTCGCAGCGCGCCTTGATGTCCGTAAGCGCGAAGACTGGGCAGATGCGGTGTCTGGCTTCTCAGAGGCGACTGGCGGCGAAATGACCCTGCTGCTTAACAATGCTGGCATTGGGCACCATGGCTGGTTTGAAGACATTGCGCCTGAAGAGTCCGATGCGATTATCGACATCAATGTCAAAGGCGTCATCAATGGTGTGTATGCCGCGCTGCCGCTTCTGAAACAAACGACAGGCGCGCGCATTGTCAATGTTGCCTCGACCGCCGGGTTTGTGGCTGCGCCTCAATTAGCTGTATATG
>CAZXTI010000177.1:0-2690 GCA_964643565.1 uncultured Hyphomonas sp.
CGCGTGATGCGTTGATCTTTGACCGTGAGCTTAAAGCGGGAACCGTAGGCGCACAGCGCTGGCTTTGGTCGGGCAAACGGGATGGCAAATCCCTCATCGAGATTGAAACCTATTGGACCGTTGGCGGCGCTTATCCTGAGCATTGGCCAAATCCGGACATGGGCTGGACGATGACGCTGGAGGGCGATCCGTCACAGAAAGTGCATTTCCTGAACTTGGCGAGCTTTACCCGCGATGTACCGTTCCCAGAACACGTTCGCTCAGCCAGCGTCGCCACAGCCATGCACGCGGTCAATGCAATCCCAGCCGTATGCGCCGCCAAGCCCGGTATTGCGACCATGGCCGATTTGCCAATTATCCATAGCGTTATCGGCTTTAGGAATACTTAAAGGTGTGATGCGGGGAACATAAAGTGGCTCCTGTATCTCATTGATATTTATGTGAATATATTTTGGCTAATAATTGCAACGCGGTGCTAATCGTCTTGAAATTGACATATTCAGCAGCGATCAATTCGCTGACGGATAAATATAATGAAACCTTGGGAGCCCCAGATGAACAAGACGCGACGAATGCTTGCGACATGTATTTTTGCACTTTCAACAGCGGTAACTGCATATGCGCAATCGCCTAGCCCTGTGGTCAATTCTGCAATTGTACCACTGGAAGGCGGAGGGGTTCAGCATGTTAAGAGCGGACTGCAATGTCCGGCCGCGCTTGCCAGTTTTAAATATACGGGGAGCCGCATTGCGAGCGAAGCAACTGGCGACATCGTCTGCGAGTATAACAATGAAAGCAGACGCCAACAATTATCCTATTTCATCATTACACCAATTGAGGGGCTTGCCCCTAAGGATTTAGCATTGCGTTTCGCGCGCAATATGATTTCTGAAGATGAAGCCCTTGACCTTGATGCAGAGGCTTCTCGGGAGTGTCAGATCGGCGTCGGAACAGCGATGTTGAAACTCGGCACAGTGCAGGGCGATGCCTTGGCGCCGCAATGTGTTGTGCTAACGCGCCCGGAGCGGACAAAACTCGTCTCCATTTGGGATCGGGATGCGGTCAACATTATTGCATTGATGTCAGGGCCGGACACGCGCCTTACCAATGCCGTAACCGCCGTTTTCGCCTTGTCTCACCAAGACAGCGGACAATCCCCGGCTCAACCAAAACCAACCCCGCCCAAGCGTCAGGGTTTCAGCAAAGAAGACTTGGATAAGTTCTGCGCCGAGAAAAGAACGCAGCCGACAAAGGGCATGCAGTTCAACGGTAAGCCTGTTTCGCCGCGCGTGTCTGCGATGCGCCCCGGACGCTATGCCTACCCGGACAATGGCGCGCTATTATACTTTCCGGACCGAAGCTATATCGTCCGCTTGCCCGATACGCGTAAAGGTATTTTTGGAACGGATGGAGACGATGTCGCGATGGCCGGCGGTATCGTCGCCGGTTGCTTCGTTGAACAATTATCAGAAATATTCGAACTCAATGAGCTCGATATTGATCGCTTTGAGTCGGAAGGTTATTTCGCCGAATAGGGCAAAGCCCCGCCATTTTAAAGCTTAAGGGCAACTGTCGTGAATTGCGCAGCCATACAACAAATGAGCAAACAGCCAAGCCAATAGAAGCCCAACGCCAAGCATTGGCCAGACAATGGCATAGGCCTTTGAAGCGGCGTCAGGTGTTCGCCCTCTTAAGCCGGTAATGTAGCTTGCAATATAGGTCACAGGAAAGCAGACCCAAAGCGCCATTACGGCAAGTTCAATCCAGTGCTTTTGGATTTCGCTCTGACTCCAATCAGACTCTGATATATTCCAGCGGGGCGGGTCGAGCGCTTCGTTTATATAGAGCGATGCAAAGAAGACGATGACCGCGAAGACGGTCTGTAGCGCCATAATTTTGTGCGCCGTGTTCGCGCCGAGACTCAATTTGCCGCGATTATACCGGGACATCGGAACCATCCCGACAAGAACGCCGAGCAAAATACCAGCAGGAAAGACGAGCAATTCAAAGTTCATCATGGCACCTATACAGCAAAGTGATCACATGCTCACATGCTGCATTACGCAAGTCAAGCTATCCATCAAAGGACGTGCGCATTAATGGCGGCCAGTAAAACTTGTTATAAGCTAGGGCGTAAAAGCGTTCGCCATTTTTTCATGGTCAAGATCATACGCTTCGCCGTAACCAGCCATAGTTGCAATGACAAGGCCGGGTACTGCCTCAGTATCGCGATATAAAATCCAGCCGCGTGTTCCTGCATCATCAGCGCATTTGACCTGAACCCATTGCTCGGGCGTGCTGTCGACCTTTTCAAATTCTGCCGCATCGACGAAGTCACCCTCATTGAAAAAATATTCGTGACCATCATAGGCTACGAGTCGGAACCCTTCTCCGACATAACTCAGATAGGTCAACGTCTCTCCAATCTTCAAATCCAGTTCGATTGGCTCGTCGACGTCTTCCCGGCTGGTCTCAACTTTAATGTCCGAGGTGATCGTAATGAGGCTTGTTTCGATGACGGAGTGGAATCTGAGGTCATCGTCCTCCACCCGCTCAAAGTTCCAAGTGTGATAGTTTGCGTTTCGTAAAAGCGGGCAGGAGACGTCCTTTGGCGCATCAATGTGCATCTGCGCGCGGGCTTGAACCACAACACCGTCCTCTGCCACAGCAAAGCCTGTTGGATACTCACC
>CAZXTI010000177.1:2790-4183 GCA_964643565.1 uncultured Hyphomonas sp.
GAACGCTCGACCAAGGCGTATGAGGCGGGGCTCAAAGAAGACCTAAAATGGCTGGGGCTGGACTGGGCAGATACATTTAACCAATCAGATCGCTTCGATAAATATGACGCCGCTGCCGACAAGCTGCGCGAAATGGGGCTGCTCTATGCCTGCTATGAGACGAGCGAGGAACTCGACCGTAAGCGCAAAATCCTGATGAAGTCCGGTCGTCCACCTGTCTATGACCGCGCCGCGCTTGCATTGACCGATGAAGACAAAGCCAAACTCGAAGCTGAGGGGCGCACACCGCATTGGCGCTATAAGCTATCCGGCGCACGTACTGAATGGAATGATCTGGTGCGCGGCCCGCAAAGCATCGATACAAGCTCGCTTTCTGACCCGATCCTTATTCGCGGCGATGGTTCCTATCTCTACACACTGCCAAGCGTGGTTGATGATATTGACTACGCGATTACCCATGTGGTGCGCGGTGAGGATCATGTGACGAATTCCGGCGCGCAGATCGAGATTTTCCGCGCACTTGGCGGCACCGCGCCCGATATGGCGCACACGCCACTCCTGATCGGCGCAGATGGCGCGGCGCTCTCCAAGCGGATTGGCTCGCTGTCTATGGATATTCTGCGCGATCAGGGCACAGACCCGATGGCGATCTGTTCGCTGCTGTCCAAGATCGGCACGAGCGATAATGTTGAGGCGCGCGACAATCTTGCTGCGCTGGCCGGTGAGTTCAGCTTCGACAAGATTGGCCGGGCGCCTGCGCGCTTTGACGAGAAAGAGCTTGAGGGTTTGAACGCACAGCTTTTGCGCGACAAGCCGTTCGAGGCATTGCAAGCGGACCTTGCCGCAATCGATCCACGCGCCGCCGCTGACCCGCGCTTCTGGGAGACGGTGAAAGCCAATTGCGACAAGCTCTCCGATGTCGCCGGATGGGTCGAAGTGGTTTACGGCGATGTTGCGCCCGTGATCGAGGCTGAGGATGCAGGCTTCATCGCAGAGGCCGCGACGCTTCTACCGGACACGGAATTTGGCGAAGGCGCATGGCGTGAATGGACAGCGCTCCTGAAAGAGAAAACAGACCGCAAGGGCAAGACGCTGTTCATGCCGCTCCGCAAAGCGCTGACCGGACGTGCGCATGGGCCGGATATGGGCGTGGTGTTGCAGCTGATGGGACGCGAGCGGGCGAAGGCGAGGCTGGGTTAGTCACCAAACTTTTTTGCCTGGGCTGTTAGACCCTGGAAATTGCAAACCCATAATCGTTACCGAAGATATTACTACAGTCGCCAGCTCCGCTGTGTGTTTTTGTAGTTGCTTTAAAAAAGCCACATCGACGTTAGTGTCGAATGTTTGGTTCTTTTTGTTCACAAATACGGCTTTCGACTTTCCGGTTTTGTCA
>CAZXTI010000178.1:0-4178 GCA_964643565.1 uncultured Hyphomonas sp.
AGCGCGCTTGGAGGCAATCAATGTCGACGACCCGAATCTGACTGACGAGGCCTTACGTCTTGCTTTGGAAGAGGCCGGAATTGTTGACGAGGACGAAAGCGAACAAGCAGAAGCGACCGAGACAAAAGCGGAGAAGCGCCCGATTAAGCTTGCCATTGTCGGGCGTCCGAACGCTGGAAAATCGACACTCATCAATACTTTGTTGCAATCTGATCGACTGCTGACGGGGCCGGAAGCGGGTATTACGCGAGATTCTGTTAGCGTTGATTGGGTCTGGGATGATCGCCGCATCCGCTTGGTTGATACCGCTGGCTTGCGCAAACGCGCGAAGGTGCAAGAGCGGCTGGAGAGAATGTCCACCGGAGAAACCGTCCGCTCGCTCAAATATGCCGATATTGTTGCCATTGTGATGGATGCAGATGACGCACTGGAAAAACAAGACCTTCAGATTGCCGATCTCGCGCTGAGAGAAGGGCGCGGCGTTGTGTTCATCGTGTCTAAATGGGACCAGGTTGAAAACCCTCAAGAACGTCTGGGTGAACTTCGCGACAAGCTTAAGCGCCTCCTTCCCAATGCGGGCGATGCGCCGATGGTTGCCTTGTCCGGTTTGACAGGCAAGCGGGTGGAAAAACTGATGCCCGCGGTTGTTCGGATTTTTGATAATTGGAATGCCAAAGTCAAAACCAGTGATCTCAATCGCTGGCTGCGTTATTCGATTGAGCGTCATCCGCCTCCGTCTGTGCATGGCAAGCGGATTAAACCGCGTTATATGGCGCAGATGAAATCACGGCCACCGACATTTGTGTTGATCGCATCGCGCGGTGAGCAAATGCCTGAGCAATATAAACGTTACTTGAAAAACGGTATCCGCGAGGCCTTCGACATGAAGGGCGTTCCGATCCGCTTATTCGTTAGACAGGGAAGTAACCCGTTTGCGCATAAGGCGACGCCGAAAAAGCCGACGAGCTGGGCAAAAGGCAAACGTCGCTAGGAATTGCTGGCTGAGGCCGCGCAAATCACAGTTCACCGATCATAAATATGTCGACGAGCGTGCCAGCGGCTAATGCGGGAGAATTCGCTGGCTGACGGATAAGGCAATTCGCCGAGAGAAACGGGCTCAGCAATGAGCTATCTTGGCTGGGCGCTGGTGCGACCTGAAGAACACCGTCCGGCGTAAGGCTCGCAACTGCGCGCAGAAAGTTTATCCGTGAACCATTGCTCTTCATTGGACTGGTAAGGCTCGCGCGGTGTTGCTTTTGCTTATAGTCAGCATCGATCAGACTTGGCAAAAACAGGTGCGCGCAGACAAGTGCCGAGGCCGGGTTTCCAGGAAGGCCTAATACATATTGGCTTCCCTTTTTCGCAAACCATGTTGGCTTACCGGGCTTGATTGCGGCCTTTTGGAATATGTTCTTAAACCCAAGCTCGGCGAACGCGGCCCGCATATGGTCATGATCACCAACGGATGCCCCGCCAATCGGAACGATGATGTCGGCCTCCTCAGCGCGTCTGATATGCGACTGTATCGCCTCAATACTGTCTGACGCGATACCAAGATTGCGTGCCCGCGCGCCCCATTTTTGAATGAGGGCGGAAAGGGCTGAAGGGTTTGAGCTGATAATTTCTCCAGCCGCCAGAGTTGAGCCGGGCGGCTTCAGTTCATTACCATTTGAAAGCAGCGCGATTGTAACAGGTTCATAGACCCGCAATGCGCCATAATTTGCTGCCGCCGCGATAGCGAGTTCAGCAGGGCCGAGCCATGTTTCGCTTGGGATTAGCGCTGCGCCTTCCTGAAAATCAATCCCGGCTGCACGTACATGTGCAGCGCGTGAATAGGCTTTATTTATTGTGACGGATTGATCAATGCAGGTGGTCAGTTCTTGCGGAACGACATGGTCCGCACCGTTTGGCATTTCGCCGCCGGTGAAAATCCGCACGGCTTGTCCCGTTTGTACTGTCCCGTGATAGGGCGAACCGGCTGGTGCCGCGCCGATAATGTCTAGCTTCGTCCCTTCACTAGCGACATCTACTAGCCGCACGGCATATCCATCCATCGCGGAAACCGCGACAGGAGGGCGCGAAATTTTGGCGATAACAGGCTCGGCGAGCTTGCGCCCGAGACATGCGTCTAGCGGACACATCTCGCTATTTTTTTTAATGGCGTTTTGCCGGATAAGATTTAGGCAAGTTTCAAACGCGTTCAACTGGCTCATATCTCGGTCACCGGAACGGTGTCGATCTTTCGATAATGACCCGATTTCCCGCCAGTCTTCTCGGCAAGTTCAATCCCGCCAATCACCATCGATTTATCGACTGCCTTCAACATATCGTAGAGCGTCAGGCAGGCGACGGATACTGCGCTCAGCGCTTCCATCTCGACGCCGGTTTTCCCGTCTGTCTTCACGCGGGCTGTCACCAGCAGCGTGTTATCTGTTTCATGCGGCGTGATCGATACGCGGACGCTGGAAAGCGGCAGAGGGTGGCACAGGGGGATAAGGTCGGATGTCTTCTTGGCGGCCATGATGCCAGCCAGTTCCGCGACGGCGATAGGACTACCTTTTTTTGTTGTGCCCGTCACTGCCAGTTGCAGCGCTTCTGAGGACAATGAAATTTGACCTTGCGCAACCGCGATACGTGTCGTGGTGCTCTTATCGGACACATCGACCATGCGTGGACGCCCATCAGGGCCAATATGGGTAAGCTTTGACATGGTGCTATGTCTCCAACAGGCGGGGCATGATTTCAACCAGATTGCAGGGCCTGTAGCGGCTATCTAATTGGAAAGATATGACTTTATCCCAACCATCTTTTACCGCGCCGCCAGAGCCGGGGAGACAGAATATAAATGTCCCCTTGGCTAGCCCGGCTGTGGCGCGCGATTGCAAGGTAGAAAGCCCGACCGTTTTATAACTCTCCTGATGGAAAACTACGGAAAAGCCTTCAATCGTCTTCTCAAACAATGGCTCGAGCGCCTCTACGGTTATATCTCGCCCGGTCAGGCCCGTTCCGCCGGTTGTGATGATCACATCCACGGCGGGGTCGGCGATCCAGCCTTGCACCGTTTCGCGCAAGCTGGATATGTCATCGCGCACCAATGCGCGCGCCGCGAGCTTGTGTCCGGCCTCCGTCAGCCGATCGACAAGTGTTTGTCCAGACGTGTCCGTCTCAAGCGTGCGCGTATCGCTAACCGTAAGTACGGCGATATTGACGGGGGTGAAATCCAGATTTTGGTCGATGCCAGCCATGCTTTAAGTGTCTCCAGTGTGCGCCCATCGTGCGCGGTCAGTATAGTCTTGCTGGCGCGGTTCTATCCATACATCGCCGGAGGGGCCGGTTTCTTTCTTCCAGAAAATCGCGTCTGTTTTCAGGTAGTCCATCAGATAGTCCGCCGCAAGGAAAGCCTCGCGCCTGTGGCTGGCCGCCGTTGCAACGAACACGATCGCTTCGCCGAGGCCAATCGTGCCGATGCGATGAATAATCCGTGTCGCGATTAAGGACCACTGCTCGCCTGCTTGTTTTACAGCGTCTTCGATGCCGCGCTCCGTCATAACGGGGTGAGATTCCAAATGCAGCGCGCTAACCGCGCCGGAGCCTGATTGCGGGCGCACATGTCCTGAAAAACTGACAATGCCGCCAGCGCCGTGGCTGGTTGCCGTAAAATCGCGTAGCGCGTCAGCGGGGTCGAAGGCTTGATCTGTTAGCGTGATCATCCGGGTTTATCCTCCGCCTACCGGTGGCATGAAGGCGATCTCGTCAGAATTGCTGATTTGCGCGGGTTCGACGGCGAATTCATTATTGATCGCGATACGTACGACGGAATCCAGAAAGGTACGCTTCTCGCTAAATTGCGTATGCAGGTGAGCGCGCAGATCGTCGGTCGTTGCGATGCTAGTAGGTAGATCGAAACTTATCTCGCGCGCACCGGTCACATCCTGCAAGCGACCAAAGAAGAGGAGGCGGGCCATCGTTCAACCTCCCGTCATCGACATATGGCGCGACAGGGCTGGCGATTGTCCGCGCCGCTTGATTGAGAAGTCATGCTTTTCAGGCTTTAGGCCCAAAGCGTAATCGAGCGCTGCGTGCAAGGGCGCGTCATCGTCTGGATTGTCACGCATGACTGCGCGCAGATCAACGTGATCGTCTTGCCCGAGACACATATATATGCGCCCCGTGCAGGT
>CAZXTI010000179.1:0-4127 GCA_964643565.1 uncultured Hyphomonas sp.
TGACTTACGATGCATTTTTCGAGCCATACCGATAAGTATTATCGCGTCCCACTGGCTCTACTGTCTTAATGAACGGTTTGTTAATGTTTGACAAGATGCTAATATAGGAAAACGCGAGTTAGTAAGGGGGAATAACTACATGCGACATCGCCTATTAATAGAATTTTGGACCTGAGCCGTGGTTTCCTTGCTAAATCTCGCATGGTCATCCATAGGTCGATTTCGTCCGCCCAAAGACGATAAATCAGCTGCGGCAACTAAAAAACGCAATAATAACAGCTCGCGAAAGCAGGCGGCCCTTCAACGTATTCGCTGTCTTATTCCCGTTGCAGTGCTCGCGATGGCGATTGCTGTGGGGGGTGCGGATTTTTCGCAACAGGCGGCGCTTTTTTCGTCAATTATTTTTTGTGTTGCCCTCTTTGTCGGCGTAACGGATCAAAACTATGCGGTGCCAAAACTATATTTCGCGATGATGGGAATCAGCATCGCTGTTTTGTTGAGCGGCAAATTAGGGGACTGGAATATCGCGCGTACTGAGCTGGTAACTCTATGGGCCGGTGCAGCATTATGGCTCACCGGACATATTATTGGTCAAAACCGAGAGGCTGCTTATCGCACCTGGTCATATTTAACCTGGATTGGGTTATTTATTGGTATTTTGGCATTCATAATCCACTTAATGACCAATCAAAACTCAGACGCGACAATAAACTCATTTCAAGTTGGCCGTCTTGCCGGAAATTTCGGATCATCAAATACAGCCGCCACATTATTTGGAATGTTTCTTATTATTAGTCTGGGACGGCTAACTTCAAATGCGCACAAAAAACTGAGAAACCCGACCCCGAAAATCTATCGCCTTAATCATATCATCCGGGAAGAATTTATATCGATCGCGTGTGCATTATTAAGTCTTGCCTGCCTCCTGCTTACGGAATCGCGCGCTGGGATTATTATCTCCGTGACGGTCGCCATAATCTTTTTGAGCACGGAATTATATCGTTATCGCAGACGAAAGCGATTATTAAGAGGACAAAGCGGAACATGGCGGAGCCGCGCTGGCGTTGTCAGCGTCCTCATCATCGTTGCCGGCGCTATCTCTCTTCTTGCCTTCGTTTTCCTTCAGGAACGGTCCGTAACCCTCATCGCAGATTCCGGCGGCCGTTTAGCCCTGTTCGCTGAGTATTGGCCCAAAGTTCTTGAGAAGCCTTGGTTCGGTCACGGCTTGGGCAGTTTCAACAGACTAAACGATACGATGGTTACGGCAGACAATGTCGCAATGATTGGTCCGCTGGGCGCTGCGCATAATGTCGTCTTGCAATGGCTGCTCCAATTGGGCGTTGTTGGACTGGCGTTGATGAGCGCAGTATTTCTCTTCATACTAAAGGATATATTTGGCGCCGTTTTCTCGACCCGGTTGCGAGATAGCTCTTTATTCCTTGCGATACTCTGCATGACCGCCATCGTCGTGCAGCACGCCATGGTAGACTATGCGCTTGAGATACCCGCCATTATGTGGACCTTCGCCTTCATTCTTGGGCTTGGCGGCGGCAGAGCCTTTCAAATCAATAGCCAACGCGCCGCAACATCTTGACCTGAAGCTCCGCTGCTATAGCTTCTCACACAACATACAATAAAGGACACAGCCGCAAAATGCTCCCCCACATATCAGCGATCGCCAATCTTAAAGGCGGCGTCGGGAAGTCGACGACGACCCTTATGCTGGCTGATGGGTTGGCCTATTATTACGGCGCAGAAGTTCTGGTTATCGACTTGGACCCCCAAGCCAACTCCAGTCAGATGCTCCTCACCGAAAAAGGCCTGCAAGCTGCGTTCAATCAAGGCAAAGGCGTTGCCCACCTCATCGATCAGATTTCCAGAAAAGAGCCGCCAAGCCTTGCAAACCTGATCCTTCCAAACGCCGTCACCCTTGAGGCCTTGCGAAAAGCCGATGCGCAAGACAAGCGCCAAGGATGGGTTTCGATCATTCCGTCCCATCCGATGATCCGGCTCAAAGAGATGGAGCTGGAAGAAGCATTATATCCGACAGGAATGTCGCCGTCGCAATTGTCAGCAAAAATCGCTGAGCACATCCAAACCGCCATCGCGCCCATTATCGACTTGTACGATGTTATCCTATTCGACACGCCGCCATATTTGTCACCCTTGGCGAGAGCCGCGCTATCCACTGTCGGCACCTTCATTACACCGACACTTGCCGACTCCGTTTCAATATGGGGAACGAAGCAATTTTCAGAATGGGTTTCAAACAATGTGACCGAGGAAATCGCCGCGCGTAATCTTGTCCTCATCACAAGGTTTAGAAATACAAGATATGCAAGAGATGCAGAAGCGGAGCTGCGCTCAATCTATCTCAAAGACCGCACCTTTGGTCCAACAATTCCAGAATCCGTACAAGCCCTTTCCGCCATGGATCGCGCCGCGCTCGACAGCTATACATCCATGCGCGAAAAATATGGCCGCTTACAAGGTGATGTTAAACGCCTGGCAAAAAGCTATGTGAACTTCATCACGCAGTTCAGTGCAACAACCCCGCCTGAGCTGGTGAGAAGCTAAACCGGCAGGCGCCTTACGTTCACTCAGCACGCGGCAAAATCGCTACGCTGACGGCTTGTGATGTTTCAACAACCCACGTCCGAAGCGGAAAAAACATCAACAAAATCATCACGCTACCACCAAACGCGATCGGCCCGATAAGCTGAAGAAAAAGCATTTGCGAAGCCAGCGCACCACAAGCAAAAAACACCGCCAACAATGTCGCGCCCGCGCAAGTCCCAACCGGGATCATCTCCCTGACAAAGCTCCCTAGCGTCACACCCGTGGTCGCAATTAAGCGGCGTACATAGACGCAAAACAAAACAACCGCAGACGGATAAAGTCCAAACGCAACAGCAACAGACCCAAATCGAACCGTCGCAAAGATCGACACCAGAAGTATAATCAATTGCAGGCATTTCGCCTTGAACACGAAACCCGTATCTCCAGCCGCTGACAATTGCACCATGGAAATCAAATCGATCGCTCTGATCATGTAAAGAACGCAGATAATACGCAGGATAGGGATCATTTCCAGCCACCGCTCCCCCAAGACCAATAGCGTCAACGGCTTTGCCAAAATAAAGACCGAGCCAAGCGCGATCATCACAAACAAGACAAACAGGGCATAAATCTTCACCCACATCCCATCCTGAAGCCCGCCTTCCCTAGCGCTCCGCCCCAAAGCTTGCCAGGCCACGATCCGCGTTGCCTGTGAGCCGACATCATACGCCGCCGTCGCCATGCGAGAGCCCATCCGAAACAAGCCGACACTGCGCGCATTCAAAACGCCGCCAATCAAAATGTCCGCGCTATAACTGGAAAAAAACGTCATCATCGCGCTGCTATAGAGACCAGCGCTATAACGGCTTATCTCTTTGACTTGCTGAGCCGCCCAACCAAGTGCGGGAAGCGACACCCCGACAATGGAAAGCAAAACGGCCATTCCCAAACTGCCGACATAGCGCCCGAGGATCAGCGCCCACACACCAAACCCGGCAAACAACAAACTGACCGCCGCGGCAAAGCCCAAAACCTCACACGCTAACATGATCCAGTAATATCCGGTGACATCCCCTTTCCTGAGGAGCACCGCTTCATGCCAACATGCCAGCATTAAAAGGATCGGGATCGCTGCGGTTGACGCGATATAGAGCGCCAATTCGGTCGCCCCAAATGCAAAATGCGTGATGGCCGCAAGGACCAGAATAAGCCCTGAAAAGAACAGGCAGATCGCCATATGCATCGTAAACGCGGTCGAGCGATGTGCATGAAAATCCGGCTCTTTCAAGACGAAATCATAGACCCCGGAATAAAGCGTCGCCGTGCTTAGATTGAGCGCAATCATCGACAGCGCAAACAATCCAAATTCCTCAATACTCAAAAGACGTCCAGCCACAAGCACAAGCAGCAAGCCAAGGCCTTGCGAAATAATACGCACCGCCATGGCAAGACCGATCATCCCGCCAACCTTGCGTACAGCATTTGCTGGCTTCGTCATTGGCGCGCCGCCATAGCGCAAAGGCAAAACTCAGCCCGCAACATCAATCAATCCCCTCAAAATGAGCACC
>CAZXTI010000180.1:0-4122 GCA_964643565.1 uncultured Hyphomonas sp.
CATTGCTTTAAACCCCTCTACCCCTGTTGAAACGATCGACTATCTCATCGACAATTTGGATATGATCCTTGTGATGTCAGTCAATCCGGGATTTGGCGGCCAATCCTTTATCGACAACCAACTCGACAAAATCAGAGCGCTGCGTGCCCGGATAGATAAAACTGGCCGCGATATTATTTTGGAAGTTGATGGCGGCTTGAATAAAGACACAGCACCAAAAGCCATCGCAGCCGGTGTCACCTCGATTGTTGCAGGATCAGCAGTCTTCAAAGGTGACAGCGCAAAATATGCTGATAATATCAAAATACTGCGCGGCTAGCTTCGTCACGCGTTTAATTGTTTATGTGTAGAGGGGGCGCGACATTTGAGTGATAAAGCGCCAGAACTGAATTCATCAAATCGAGATGAATATGATGCTGACGCAGCACTTTGGGCGCGGTTTGCTGGTATGGCTGGCGATGAGCTGCAACCGGTAAATGTCGATGACCTTAAAGCGCACAAATCCAACGCAGACGGGTTTGCCCTACATCTTGTAGATATTCGACCACCCGACCTAATGCGCAGCGCAGCCCTGATGAATGATCGCTGGCGTATTGGCCATGAGCGCCTCAAACTTGACGAGAAACAACCGCCCTGGACCGTCCCCTCGCCTTCGCGTCATTTTGCCGATCGCTTACACAGGTTTGATTGGTTGGGGGATATGTTTGCAGATACGGAGAATGGCGGCGACCGTGCGCGCTTCTTCGTTGATGAATGGTGTGAAGCTTTTGGTGTTTTCCACCCTTTTCATTGGCGTTTGGGGCCGCTCACATCACGTGTCTGGAACTGGTTGAAAGCTGGCGAACCCTTGTTTAATCACGGGTCCAGCGCAGCGCGGAAGACGAGATTAGCTGTTCTGGGTGCGCAAATTGAACAAATTTCGCGAAATATCGAGTCCACGCATGACACAGATTCGCGCTGGAAAAGTCGCTGCATCCTTGTCGCCAAAGCCATGCTCCTCGACAAAGGAAAATCCTTGGAGGAACAACTCCACGCGCTCGAAGCCGATTGTACGGCGCAAATTCTACCCGATGGTGGACACGTCACCCGCTCACCGCAAACCCTCCTGCATTGCTTAAACGATTTATTGATCCTGCAAGACGCACTGGAACGATCGGACCGGCATGTGCCGGACTTTTTCGACAAATGGATCCCGCGCATGGGCGCCATGGTGAACTTTTTTACCTTGCCAGATGGTGCGCTGGCCCCGTTCAATAACAGCGCCGAAGAACGCCCTGAATTAGTCACTGCGATACTTGGGGCGCTTGACACGCCCCCGCGCAAATTCAGTTTTGCAATGAAGTCCGGATTCCAAAAACTACAAAAGGGTGAGCTGAACCTCATTCTAGATGCCGGTTCAGCGCCGCCAATGCCATATGCTGGCAAAGCTCATTCTGGCCCGCTCGGCTTTATTTTTAGTGATGGTGACGCCCGCATCATCACCTCATCGGCTTATTCACCCGAAATCAATCTAGATTGGCAAGCCGCAGTGCGACGTACGAATGCGCATTCCACGATGCATTTGGCTGGCCGTGATGCCAATCGGTTTGAGACATATGAAGCTACACGGCTGCTCTGCCCGGTTGGGCCGGAAGGCGTTTCGACGAAGCGTTTAGAGGAATCTGAAGAAATCTGGCTCGACTCCCAACACGGTGGTTGGAAAGGAAATTTTGGACTTATACACAGGCGTCGCTTGTTTATGTCTGGAGATGGTGCAAAAGTGACTGGCGAAGATTCCGTTGTGAGGCCAATCTCGCTGGGAAAAGACGAAGAAGGGAAATTTGTCAGCTTCGATATTAGGTTTCACCTGCACCCATCAGTACAGGCCGAAACCAAGGGTGATGCGATTGTTTTGACGTGTGAGAATGGTGCCGTTTGGCATTTCCGTACGACACATGCCGGGACACGATTAGAAACATCGCGCTATTTGGGTAGAGGCCTGGTGGAATCTACCTTGCAAATTGTAATGAGTGGGCGAGCAGACCCCAATGGAGACGGTTCGGTTCCGCCGAATTGTATACGCTGGGGCCTCAGCCGAAAGAGACGAGCTAATGACGCCGCAGAATGAAGCCAGACGCGCCATCGCGCTTACATCAGCTTACGACATTGGTGCAGCAGCACTCGCGATGTTTATCGCGATCGAAATGCGTTGGCGGGTTTTCAGTGATTACAGTTTCAGGCCCTTCCCTGAAGAGATCCCTTATATTTCAGCGGTGCTGTTCGCGGTTGCAGCGGCTATCTCGTTTATTAGTCTCAAAATTTATCGCCAAGTTTGGCGTCATGCTGGCTTCTCAGACATTATGCGCGTGCTGCAAGCGACGTTTCTAGCAATCCTGATCTTCTTGCCGATCATGTTCATTTATAACCGTCTCGACGGATTTCCGCGCAGCAGCTTGCTTCTGTGCCTACCGATATGGATTGGACTCCTGTTGGGCGGGCGGATGCTCGCGCTCGTGCGCTCAACCCGCGAGCCCGGACGATTGTTCAGAAAACAACGCGCAGGCGCGCCGAACGCTTTACTGGTTGGCGACGAGGATTCTCTGCGCGAAACATTGCGCGAACTGGCGCTTGATAAACGCGGCGCACCTATCAATATACTTGGCCTGATCGACACAACTGGCTTAGCCACAGGGCGCGCAATTGGCGGCATAACCGTCCATGGCGGGGTCGGCGATATCGGCAAACTGCTTGATCTTTTCAAAGAGCGATATGGCAACTACCCATGGGTTGCGACCGTCGGTGCGGGTCGCTCTCGCAAAATGATGCGTAAGGTTCTGGCCGAAACATCTGAGCGTGGCAGCGAAGTTATGTCTTTTGGAAGACACGATGAGGATGGCGCCAACCTTAGCCCCGTTCAACCAGAAGATCTGTTGGGCCGGCGCGAACGCGAACGCGACATGGAGCCAATTTCAAACCTTGTGAAAGAGCGACGAATTTTCGTTACCGGCGCTGGTGGGACGATCGGCACGGAGCTTTGTCGGCAATGCGCGGACTTACAGCCAAGCCACATTACGCTCTATGACAATTCAGAATTCAATCTTTATCAGATAGACCTTCTCTTGCGCTCAGAATTCCCCGATGTGGATGTTGAGACGGTTCTAGGCGATATTCGCGATTCCGGGCGACTGACGCGCGTTATGTCGGAAAACAATCCGCATATCGTCATTCATGCTGCAGCGCTTAAGCAAGTGCCGCTAATGGAGATGAACCCTTGCGAGGCCATCCTGACAAATTCCAGCGGCGCGGCCAATGCCGCCCAAGCTGCTGTGACATGCGGCGCAGAACATTTTGTATTTATCTCAACGGACAAGGCTGTTGACCCAGACAATGTCATGGGCGCAACCAAGCGCCTTTCGGAAATCGCGATTAAGGAAATTGCCAAGGACACGAAACTTGCAATTTCAATGGTGCGCTTCGGCAATGTGCTTGGTTCATCTGGCTCCGTTGTCCCGCTGTTTGAAAAGCAAATCAAAGCAGGCGGCCCTGTTACCGTGACCCACCCGGACATAACCCGGTATTTCATGACTGTGGAAGAAGCCGTATATCTCGTCTTGCAGGCGGCGGCTTTGCAGAAGTCTGCAGGCGAAGCGGCACTTTATGTGCTCGATATGGGGCGCCCCGTGCGTATTCAATCGCTTGCCGAAAATATGATCCGCATGAAAGGATTTGTTCCTGGGCAAGACATTCAGATTATCCACTCCGGGCTTCGTCCAGGCGACAAAATGCATGAATCCCTGACCTATGATCATGAAGATATTTTAGACTCTGGCGTGGATGGTGTGCGCATTGTGAAAACATCGCGCCCTGTTGAGCAGGGCTTTCAGCTCGCTTTTGAAAGCCTCGTTAAAGCAGCCAGTGAACGCGATCCGGCCCGCGCGGTTTTTCAACTAAATGCCATGATCAGTAATTTTGCCCGGCTAGCAGAACAAGATGACGGTGCGCGTTCTGCTTGACGGATAAATAGTGCATGTTACGACGCTGAACTTTACCTGTTAAGCGGAGTTCTCTTTATGGCTATTTCGGATGTGCGCGTAACCCGTGCCTTGATTTCTGTTTCCGACAAATCTGGACTTGTTGAGCGGG
>CAZXTI010000181.1:0-4110 GCA_964643565.1 uncultured Hyphomonas sp.
CTGCACAAGGGCGCGCCGCAGGTGATGGGGTTGAAGGCGGTGTTACGCGCTTATCTCGACCATCGCCGCGAGGTGGTTGTGCGCCGGGCTGAGTTCCGATTGGATAAGATCGAAAAACGGCTGCATCTGCTTGATGGCTATCTGATTGCTTACCTCAATATTGATGAGGTGATCCGCATCATCCGCTATGAGGACGAGCCAAAAACGGAATTGATGAAGACGTTCGGGATTACCGATATTCAAGCCGAAGCGATCCTCAATTTGCGTTTGCGGGCTTTGCGCAAGCTGGAAGAAATGGAAATTCGCGGCGAACATTCAAAGCTGATGGAAGAGCGCGAGGAAATTCAGAAGCTGCTTGGCTCGACGCGCCGTCAGTGGAGCGCTGTTGGGGGGCTATTGAAAGAAGCGCGCAAGACGTTTGATCCGGGGACCGAGCTGGGCCGACGCCGGGCCGGATTTGATGTTGCGCCCGATATTGACCTGACCGCTGCGCTGGAGGCTTCAAGGCCGAAGGAGCCGATTACGGCCGTACTGTCGCAAAAGGGTTGGATCCGCGCGATGAAAGGTCATGGGCTGGATGTCAGCGCGGCGAAGTTCAAGGATGGCGATGGTTTGTTTGCAGTCGCAGAGCTGAACACGACCGATAAGCTGGTCTTGATGTCGAGCGATGGCCGGGCCTTTACGTTGAACGCTGATAAGCTTCCGGGCGGGCGCGGGCACGGCGAGCCGATCCGCTTGTCGATCGATCTGGAAGACAATGTCGATATTGTCACCATGTTCAAGCTCGATGGAAACCGGAAACGCCTTGTCGCATCCGATGCGGGATATGGCTTTATCATGCCGGAAAGTGAATTGGAGAGCACGCGTAAGGCTGGCAAGAAGGCTGTGAATTGCGCAGGCGGAACGCTGTTGGTTTGCGACGTGGTGACCGGCGATCATATCGCGATCATTGGTACGAATAAGAAAATGCTGGTCTTCCCGCTTGTTGATCTTCCTGAGATGAATAAGGGCAAGGGCGTGAAGCTGCAAAATTATCGCGGCGGCGATAAAATGGCTGACGCGACCACGTTTGCAGCGGCGGATGATCTGGTGGTGATCGATGGCGGCGGGCGAAACCGGACGTTCCCGGAATGGCGCGACTGGATGGGTAAGCGCGCGCAGGCCGGAAAAATTGCACCGAAGGGGTTCCCGCGTACAGGGCGTTTTAAGGGCTAGGTTTGCGCAAACCTGCGCAAGGCCTTATGTTAATTCGATAATCTTGATCAGAGGGGATCAATCATGGAAGCTTTATTAGTTGTTTTAGGCGTCGTTGCGCTTATCGCGTTTTTTATCATCGGTCTTTACAACGGGCTTGTTGCCAAACGGCAGACTTGCAATCAGGCTTTTGCCGATATCGATGTGCAGCTTAAGCAGCGCCAAAACCTCATTCCCAATTTGATTGAGACGGTAAAGGGCTATGCGGGTCATGAGAAAGAAACGCTGGATGCTGTTGTTCAGGCGCGTAATTCGGCTGTGAGCGCGGGCAGCGTGGGCGAAAAGGCACAGGCTGAGGGCATGTTGTCCGGCGCGCTTGGAAAGCTGTTTGCGCTTTCTGAGGCTTATCCTGACCTGAAGGCGAATGAGAATTTCCTGGATTTGCAGGACGAGCTTTCCACGATCGAAGACAAATTGGCAGCCGCGCGGCGTTTCTATAACTCTGCGGTTGGCGATTATAATACGTCACGCGAGCAGTTCCCGGCTGTCCTTGTTGCAAACTCCTTTGGCTTTGATGAGCGTGAATTCTTCGATGTTGGCGAAGAGGGACGTGAGCAATTGTCGACGGTGCCTGAAGTCAAATTCTAATGTCCGCGCAACGATCTAATGTGGAGACGCCGCTGGCGGTTTTCACATTGGTCTTGCTGGTGCCTTACGCGATTGGTGAGACATATCATTATATTGTCTATATCGAGCCGTGGAACTTTTTCCTTGGCTACTTTGTTGATCTGATCGCGATGGTGCTCAAGCTGATGAGCGGCGTTGCTTCATTGCGGGTTCGCCCGAATTCTGCGGCGGGATGGTTGGCTGCAGCGTGGGGCTTTGCGGCGTGTTTGAATCTGCGGGCGTTTAGCTGGCGACACTATGAGCGCATCGCCGAAGGGCAGGTGAGCGGCGAACCGGATTATGTTTATACCGTCTTGCTTTATTCTTTGCTTATTAGCTTTGGGTCGCTCGGGGTTGCACTCTATTGTGCCCGGCCAAAACGCGCATCTTAGCCAGCGGTCAAGGATGGCAGCCACGTTGCCAATGCCGGAAAAGCGGCGACCATCAGGATCATTATTAGCTGCAAGCCGATGAACGGGATCGCGCCGCGCCATATGTCGATGGTTTCAACACCGTCCGGCGCAACACCGCGCAGATAAAAGAGCGCAAAGCCAAAGGGCGGTGTCAGGAAGCTTGTTTGCAGGTTCAGCGCCATCAGGATGGCCAGCCAGATCGGATCGACGCCGAGCACGATCAAAGGCGGCGCGACGAGCGGGACGACAATGAAAATGATCTCGATGAAATCAAGAAAAAAGCCGAGCACGAACATCACAAGCATGGTGATAAGGAGCGCGCCCCAAACGCCGCCGGGCATGGCGGTTAGCAGGCCTTCAATCATCTCGTCGCCGCGATAGCCGCCGGTGAAGACGAGCGAGAAGAGCGATGCGCCAATCAGGATGACGAAGACCATGCTGGTAATATGCGATGCGCTAGCGAAAGCTGATTTCAGGTGGCCAGCTTTGCGCAAGACAAGCAGGCTTGAAACGAAGGCAGCGACAAGGGCTATAATGCACAGAGCTGCTGTGCCAATGGCGATCCTGCTGGTGAGTGTAAACGTGTCTTGTTTGATGGAGAGGTCGAATGCGGCGTTGAGCGCGAGCAAGCCTATCATTCCTAACAGGCCGAGCATGATGATGGGGCTGAGCCGGGAGCCAGCTTCCTCGCTGAGCCTGAGGCCGGCCAAGAGCGCCGCGCCAGTTGCGCCGATGGCAGCAGCCTCTGTTGGCGGAGTGATGCCGAGAAGGATGGAGCCGAGCACGGCGAAGATGAGCAAGAGCGGCGCGCCTAGGCCATATGCGACCTCTTTAAAGGTGAGCGGGGGTAGCCCTTCAAACGACACAGCCGGTGCGCTTTCAGGCTTTGTGATCGCATTATAGGCGACCCAGAGGAGATAGAGGCCGACGAGCATCATTCCGGGGATGAGGGCGCCTGAGAACAGGTCTTGCACGGAGATGGCTTGGGTGATGCTTCCAAGGCTTGTGGCCGCTTGCGCGCTGGCATTGGAGATCGCATCGGCGAGTAAAATCAGCACAATTGAGGGCGGGATGATCTGGCCGAGTGTGCCTGAGGCAGCGATGGCTCCGGTTGCAAGTTTTGTGTCGTAGCCCTGCTTGAGCATGGTTGGCAGCGCGATCAGCGTCATTGTGATAACGGTCGCGCCGACAATGCCCGTTGAGGCTGCTAGCAAGGCACCGACGAGAATGACGGCATAGCCGAGCCCGCCGCGTACACCGCCCAGCAGTCGGCTGGCGATGCCTAGCAAGTCCTCGGCGATGCGGCTGCGCTCCAATATAACGCCCATCAGAACGAAGAGCGGTACGGCGATGAGTACGCCGTTCTTCATCACGCCTTCGATGCGCAGCGGAAAGCTCTTTAAGTCGCTTGGATAGAACACACCAAGCCAAATGCCGATCAGGGCGAAGATAAGCGCCACACCGCCGAGCGTAAAAGCGACAGGGAACCCAGCAAGCAACGCAAGGATTGCCGCCACGAACATGCCAATGGCGAGGATGACTTCCAATTCCATCAGGCCGCCTCGCTGGATGTTTCGGTGGCCGTGCGGGTCGTGTCTGAATTGCCGCAAATGGTCAGGCTTGCTTTTAGGGCTTCTGCGAGGCCTTGCGTCATGAGCAAAACAGCAAAGGCGGGGACAAGCGTGCGGAAAATATAATAGATTTGCAAACCGTCGCTTTCGCGTGAGCCTTCAAAACTTAGCCAGCTTCTGACGAAGGAGGGGGAAATAGCTGACCAGAGAATTAGGACGCATATCGGGAATAAAAGGAGATAAAGGCCGGCCATATCGACGCTCGC
>CAZXTI010000182.1:0-4107 GCA_964643565.1 uncultured Hyphomonas sp.
CTCGCCGCCGCCTGGATGGGCGCTATATCCCTCAAATGTGTTTGTTCCGTCGCTATACTCGAAAAGACCTGTCTGCTTGCTCATGACGTTTTTCTATTGTCCTTGGGTTCAATGAATTTAATCTCTCAAATATGGCATTTGTCGCAAGGGATTGTATAGCGCTGCATATGATTTGGTGATACTAAAATTTAGGATCCACTCGTATCAACAGGAACCAGATGTCCACCTCCCCCAAGGATGCTTTGAATGAGATTGCGCACTGGATTGCGACACATCCGGCTGACTGGTCTGATGACGCTCGCCGCATCGCTTGCAATAGCGCCATCGACACAATTGCCTGCATGATCGCGGGCGCAGGCGATCCGGTTGTTACAAAACTGACCGGCCTATTGCGCACATGGGGTGACGGGCCAGCAACGCTTATTGGGCAGGCCGGAACGCTAGCTGTGCCATGGGCTGCCATGATCAATGGCGCGGCCGCGCATGTGCTCGACTATGATGATAATTTCGATCCGGCGAAAGCCCATGCTTCTGCGGTCTTGTTTCCGGCATTGATTGCGCTGGGCGAAGCGCGGAGCGCCACCAGCGCCGATCTCCTTGATGCCTATATCGTTGGCTTACAAGTCATGGGTCATGTCGGCCAAGCGGTGAACCCATTCCATAGGAATCGCGGCTGGCATGCGACCTGTACGATGGGCGCGATTGGCGCAGCGGCTGGCTGCGCGCGCCTGTTGAAGCTGAATGAGGCACAAAGCGCCCATGCTGTCTCTATGGCGACAAGCCGGGCGGGCGGGTTTATGAGCCAGTTTGGAACCGACACGAAGCCGCTGCATGCCGGGTTTGCTGCGTCTGGCGGTGTTCAGTCCGCTTTGATGGCTGAGGCAGGGCTAACGGCTGGGTCAGATACGCTCGATGGGCCAACCGGATTGCGGATGCTGATGGTCGGGCCAGATGTTGAAGCGCGCGCAGAAGACATGGCGGGCAAAGCCGAGCATGGGCAATCTGTGCGCTTTGAGCCGGGCCGGGTGGCTGCTCCCCTTCATATTGAAGCTTATGGGTTGAAGGTTAAGCGTTATCCTAATTGCGGCAGCGTTCACCGCGCGCTGGACCTGCTTTTGCAATTAAGGGAGACCCATTCCCTGACGCCTGACAATGTCAAACATATCAAAGTGCGCGCGCCCGCCTCGCATTTGCGCAATCTTATGTATGTCATCCCGACCACGCCTTCCGAAGCGAAATTCTCTTTGGAGTATAACCTCGCCGCCGGGCTGAAATTTGGCAAAGTTGGTTTGCGTGATTTCACACCTGAAGCGATTTTACGTCCGGACGTCCATGCGCTGTTTGAACGGATTGAGCGCGACTATGTTGAAAAACTGGAAAGCGAATTTCCGACCGAAGTACATATTACGTTGACTGACGGGACGCAGGTTTCCGGTGAGGCGGATATGCCCATTGGCAGTAAGAAATATCCACTAACGCGTGCGCAGATTTGGCAAAAATATGAGGATTGTGCGAAAGCATGTCCAGATTGGAGCCATGAGGCTGCGCTGAAGCAAAAACTGGAAATGCTGGATTCAAATATGCCATTATCGGATTTGAGCCCATTCCTCAGCCTATCGGCCTGAAACTTGGTATAATAGGGAAAGCACATGCAAAAAGTCACAAGTCTCATTCTCGCCGCAAGCCGTAAGGGCGCTGAAGACGCCGTCGCCAAGCTTCAAAACAAGAGCCATAAATGTCTGGTTGAGGTTGACGGAACGGTTATGCTGGAGCGGGTCGTCAATGCGCTTCGGGCGAGTGACTATGTTGAGCGTATCTTTGTGGCAATCGAAGATGAGCAAATCTTGCGTGAAGCGCCTGCCCTCAATCGCATGCTGGATGATGGCGAGCTGCATTTTGTGCAAAGTCAGGACAATCTGTTTACAAGCGTGAATGCGGCAACTGAGGCGATTGATGCGCCCTACCCGCTATTGATCTCGACCGGTGACAATGCGTTGCACACGACAGAAATGATCGACTATTTTTGCAAATCATTTTTAGCGGCGGATCTGGACGCGGGCGTGGCGATGACCCCGGCGCAAACAATTTTGGATGCCTACCCGGACGGCAAACGCGCTTTTCACGAGCTGAAAGACGGTGGCTGGTCGAGCTGCAATCTCTATGGCTTGAAAACAGATAAAGCGATTAGAGCGGCAAAGGCATTTGAAACAGGTGGCCAGTTCGGAAAACAGCCGAGCCGCCTACGAAAAGCCTTCGGTCTCGCCTTTTTTGCAAAGTATAAGCTCAAGCTTGCAACGCTTGCGGGACTTGGTGAACACTTGTCGCGTCGGTGGAATATTACGCTCAATCCAATTGTACTCCCCTTCGCAGATGCCCCCATTGATATCGATAATGTCGGCGATTTCCATCGCACCGAACGCATCCTGAAAGCCCGGCGTTCGAGCAACTGATATTACCGCCTAGATTATTGCGCAATTCACGATAGACATGTTGCCGAGGGCAAGCCAGCATATGATCAGCGCTTGAAATTACGTAGTCGGGGAAAAATGACATCGCACGAAAATAAAATTCACGGGCCACTCTTAAAGTTGCCGACGCATGTCAAAGAGAAGATCAATCTGCTCTTTCTGGCCAAATGGGCCGAAGGCGATGGTAGCCCTCAAGGCGAAGATGGCACGCACGCTGTATACCACGCCGAACTACGCGATGTGTTGCGGGCAATCGGGTTTCAGGTTGAAGCCTCGGGCCGGATGCAGCGTCTGTTTGAACCGCTGGATAATATTGATTTCATCGTCAGCTTTATGAACCGCTTTGGCTTTTCGGGCAGCGAAATGCTCGCCCCGCTTCTTAGCCGGTTTCACAATAAGCCCTTTTTTGGCGCTAACCCGATTTTGCGCGGGCTAGGCGACGATAAACATTTGATGAAGCTGGCTGTGCGTGGACGCGGGGTGCAAACGCCGGACTGGATGATTGTCAGGCGCGGCACGCAAACGATCCCGGAGCCGCATTTTGAATGGACGAAACTGATCGTCAAACCGAATGCGAGCTCGGCCTCATGGGGCATCAAGGTCACAGACAGTTTAGAGGCTGCAAAGCTGCACACCGAAAGATTACTCGCTGAAGACCATGACGTTATCATTGAGAGCTTTATCGCCGGATTTGAAATTGCGCTTCCGGTTGTTGGCGCAAACGGGCCATGGCTCTTGCCCGCGCTCCATATGGACCCCGGCAATGCAACAACGGTGCGGACCTATGAACAAAAGCGTCACCTGACCGGCGGCACCGACACCGTAAAACTGACTACTATCGAAGATGATCATCTGCTTGGGATACTCCATGCCGCGGCCTTGAAAATCCTGCCGGAAATTTGGCCGCATGATTTCGGGCGCATGGAATTTAAATATGATCCCGATACGGACACACTTAATTTTATCGAGGTTAATTTAAGCTGCAATCTCTGGTCAAAGAAGGCCTCTTCTGTTTCGGCGCAAACGCTCGGCATCAGCCATGAAGACTTTGTGGAAACACTGATCGTGCATAGCTTGCGCCGACATGGCCTTGTTGCATCAGAGGATGTTATCGAGGTGACGATCAATGCCTAAATCAACGACACATTTTCTTATTCTCGCCGCCCAGCGCACCGGGACTGTCAACGCATTGGCCGAGGCCGCCGGGGTCAGCCACAAGTGCATTATGCCCATGCAATCACGCCCTTTGATCGAGCATGTGCTTTCCACACTCGAAGCTATGCCCGAAGCGGCGCGTATAACAGTTTCCATTGACGCGCCGGACGCGCTGAAAGGCGTGGCCTTGGTTGAGAGCCTTATCGCTGAGGGCCGCCTGAGCATCAAGCAATCAGGCGCAACGCTCTTTGATAGCATCGCAAGCGCATTGCCGGAGCCTGAAGACTTTCCGGTTGTGATCACAACGGCGGACAATGTGCTTCTGACAGAGGATATGCTGCGCCACTTTATACCGAACTTGGCCGATGTCGATGTTGGCGTTGCGATGTGCCAGAAGGAAGTTTTACTGGCAAAATATCCCGATGGACAGCGCCGTTTCCATAAGTTTGCAGATGGCGAATGGTCGAACTGTAATCTCTACGCG
>CAZXTI010000183.1:0-4088 GCA_964643565.1 uncultured Hyphomonas sp.
AAAAGACCTCGCCGGGCGCAAAGCCCTTGTCACCGGATCAGCCACGGGGCTTGGCGAGTGCATTGCCACGCGGCTCGCGGCGCGCGGGGCCGATGTCATTATCAACTGCACGCGCTCGGTTGAAGACGCAGAAAAAACCGTCGCGGTCTGTCAGGCACACGGCGCGCAGGCCCGCCTTGTCGTTGGCGATGTTTCCACCGAGGAGGGCTGCAAGGCGCTCGCCGAAGCGGCGGGCCAATGGGGACGGCTCGACATTCTGGTCAACAATGCCGGCATCACCCGCCACGCCCGCGACCATAGCGATTTGGATGCGCTCTCCAAGGCAGATTTCATGGACACATATGCGGTCAATGTCGCCGGGCCGTTCATGGTTTTGCAAGCCTGCAAAGCGCTCTTGGTCGAAGCGCACAAACAGACCGGGCGTGCCTCGGCTGTGCTTAATGTCTCCTCAATTGCAGGCGTGACGGGCATTGGCTCATCGGTCGCCTATGCCGCGACGAAAGGCGCGCTCAACACGATGACGCTTTCGCTCGCGCGGGCTTTGGCCCCTGCCATCCGCGTCAATGCGGTGTGTCCCGGCTTTATCGGCACGCGCTGGTTCAAGGACGAAATGAGCGAGGAGAGCTACGCCAAGCTGGAAGAGGGCGTTGCTGCCTCGGTTCCGCTAAACGTCGCGTCCGGGCCAGACGACATCGCCGCAAGCGCGGTATTTTTCCTCACCGATAATGCACGCCACATCACAGGTGAAACCCTGCTCGTCGATGCAGGCATGCACCTTGGCTATGCGCCATTGACCGCACGCTAATAAAAAAACCACTCCCGAATAAACGGAAGTGGTTTTCATTTAACGTCAAACTGGGAAGAGTGAGACGTGACCAACAGGGGGGAAGGGTGTGGTAAGGTCCTGTTGGAATTTTGTCGCGTTAAAGCGTGTTTGCAGCAGTGTCTGTGCTAAGCAGTGCAAGCTCTACGCCATTGACGCTTGATGAAGCTGTGTTTTGCTCGATCTTAGAAAGCGCTGATGCAACGATACCGTCGACACAAGTCGCGTCGATACGGCGCAAAGGTGAATATGGCTCTGTGTAACGGCAAGCTTCAAAAGCTTCTTCGCGGATGGTTTCCAGAATTTCGTTGGTGCCAGTTTCGGTTTCCAGCTGTGTTTGCTGATATTCGATTGTGACTTCAACTTCGTCGAAGTCGCTGGCGTTAGCGATAGGTGCTGCAAAAGCAATGATAGCGGCTGAGGCAATGATAAGGTTTTTCATGTTTGTATTCCGTTTGTGAGTTAGTTGGGAGAAAACGTTTGTTTTTATGGAGCGGTATATGATCCGCCGGGCTCGCAAAAACAAGCCACGAAAAATCTCTTTATTGTAAACTATTTGCGATATTTTTGTGAACGCGCAAAATATATCCACAAATGAACAAAATAGGGGAATATTATTCTTAATCATGTGCGGCGAAGCGGAGATATAGAATTCCTATTCCCCCGGCCATAAACAATGGCATGTAAGCTATGCGATAAAGCATGGAGGTAATTAGATTATCCGCATGCGGCCCTTTACGGCACTTGCAATAAAACCAGGCCGAGCGCCAAAAATGCGGCTGCGAGGACGCGTTTTTTGCCAAATCCTTCGTGGAGCCAGAAGGCGCCCATCAGGGCAGCCCAAACAACAGATGTTTCTCTCAGGGCCGCAACGATCGCTGTATCTGTTAGGGTGAACGCGTAAAGCGCTGCCCCAAAAGACAAGACACTTGCTGCCCCGCCCATGATCCCGCCAGTCAATTGTGGTCGCACGTGTTGCCAAACTTCTCCGCGTCTCAAGATGAGCGTGATAAGCGTAATGCCAATCCAATCGAGTAGAAAAAGGTAGAGAATAAAGGTGAAAGGCGAGGGCATTTTGCGAATGGCTGATGCGTCAACCAGTGAATAGGCGGCAATACCGAGCGCGGTCATGCCTGCCCAGAATAGGGCGTTACGATTAGAGACTGTTTGCGCGCTCTTCCCGTGTTCAGGTAATCCGAAGGAAATAACTGCGAGCGTGGCAATGATCAGGCCGAGCCAGGCCAGCGGTGATAATTGTTCCTGCAAGAATAAGGTCGCGCCAATTGCAACAAGTAATGGAGAACTACCCCGCATGACGGGAAACACAAGCGATAGGTCGCCCCGGTGGAGGGCGCGCACCAGTGCGAATTGGTAAAACCAGTGCATAAGGATCGCCAGGCACATATGAGGCCAGAGCGCGCGCGGCGGCGGCTCTACAAATGGAATGAAAGGCACAAGGATCAGCGCGGCCGACACAGACAAGACCATGCGCGCGGTCAACACATCACCGCCCCGCTTCGTGCCGTAATTGGCCAGCGCAACCGTGATAGCGGAAAACAGGCCAAGGCCAACAGCAAGCGTTTCAGGTGCGATCATCACCGGGCTTTAGCCCATTGCCTCTAGGGTATAGCAATGTGGCAAATGCGGGGTGCAGGCAGCGCACCTGTTTTAGGCTTGGAAAGGTATGGGGCTGCTAGTGCCTGAAGTGGCGCATCCCGGTGAACACCATGGCGAGACCCGCTTCGTCGGCGGCGGCGATGACTTCATCGTCGCGGATTGAGCCGCCCGGCTGGATGACTGCGCTTGCGCCCGCAGAGGCTGCTTGAAGTAATCCGTCAGGGAAGGGGAAGAAGGCGTCCGAGGCCGCAACGCAGCCCTTGGTGCGCGGCTCTGGCCAACTTGCCGCTTCGGCCGCATCGACGGCTTTCAGCGCGGAGATACGGGCCGCATCGATCCGGCTCATCTGGCCTGCGCCAATGCCCGCTGTGGAGCCATCCTTGGCATAGACGATGGTGTTGGATTTGACATGCTTGGCCACGCGCCATGCAAACAGCAAGTCTTTGAGCTGTTCTGGTGTCGGTGCGAGCTTGGTCACAACTTTCAGGTCCGCTTCGGTAATGCGGCCATTGTCGCGCGATTGGACAAGCAGGCCGCCCGCTACGGTTTTGACGGTTGTGCCTTCGGCCATCGGATCAGGCAGGCCGTCTGTGATGAGCAAGCGGAGGTTCTTTTTCTTCTTGAAGACGGTGAGCGCTTCTTCATCCGCGCCCGGCGCGATGACGACTTCGGTGAAGATTTTGGTGATCTCTGCAGCCGTCTCGCCGGTCAGCGGGCGGTTGAGCGCAACAATGCCGCCAAAGGCCGATGTGCTGTCACAGGCGAGGGCGGCTTTATAAGCGCTGAGCGGATCAGCGCCCAATGCCACGCCGCACGGATTGGCATGCTTGATGATCGCGACGGCAGGTTGTTCGTCGCCCAGCTCGCCAATCAGCTCATAGGCGGCGTCTGTGTCGTTGATATTATTATAGGAGAGCGCCTTGCCTTGGATCAGCTTGGCGGTGGCAACACCTGGTCGCTCTTCGCCTGTGGTGTAGAAGGCGGCTTTCTGGTGCGGGTTTTCGCCATAGCGCAAGGATTGCTGGAGCTTGCCGCCAAAGCCGCGCCAGTCCGGTGCGTTCTCTTCGAGTTGGTCGGCATACCAGCCAGAGATGGCCGCATCATAGGCAGCGGTGCGGGCATAGGTTTTCGCGGCGAGTTTTTTGCGCAAGGCTTCGGTTGAATGTCCGCCATTGGCTTCCAGAATATCGAGCGCTTCATCCACGTCGCCGCCATCTGTGCAGACAGCGACATAACCGTGGTTTTTCGCTGCAGCGCGCAACATGGCTGGGCCGCCAATATCGATGTTCTCGATACACGTGTCGAAATCCTTGCCAGCCGCAACAGTGGCCTCGAATGGGTAGAGATTGATGTACACAAGATCGATGGGCAGAATACCGTGTTCGGCAGCTGCGGCGGCGTGGTCCGCATTGTCGCGTAAGTAAAGTAGACCGCCATGGACAACAGGGTGGAGTGTCTTCACGCGGCCATCCATCATTTCAGGAAAGCCGGTTAGCTCGGAGACGTCCTTGACTTCAAGTCCGGCCTCTTTGAGGGCTTTCGATGTGCCGCCTGTGGAGACAAGCTCGACACCCAAGGCCGCAAGGCGTTTGGCCCGCTCAACAAGTCCAGATTTGTCGGAAACAGAAATCAAGGCACGGGTTACGCG
>CAZXTI010000184.1:0-4011 GCA_964643565.1 uncultured Hyphomonas sp.
GCTCATGCCGATGGAAGGAACTGATTGGCGACCGCCGCGACCGCGACCAGTTTGTAGGCGCAGCGTCGTATCATCCGTTCGATAGGAAAATACGATCTTTCTTGCGACGGGTATCATCCGAATTCGGGTCACACGTTCGTGGAAGCGGTGAATACTGGACCAGTTATGGGTATGTGTGGTGCCCCAATTATCGGCGGTCAGGTTTTCCAGCGTTAAAGTGAGCCGGCTAAACTTTCCAGACGCCATGGCAAGGCAATAAAGCGCAATGAACATGCCGATTACCGGGATAAAAGACAAAAAAGCTGCCGCAATCAGCCACTTCCACCATGTCGGCGTTATGGTTGTAACGCCATTTTCCGTTTTCACTGCCAAAACCATATCCTCCGAGAGCAAAGATACACCTAAAACGCTCTAAAGTCAGGTAACGGCAATGTGCAAATTTTCGGTGAATTTTCTAAAATCAGGTCCGCTGCATGATCGCGAAGAAGAAGCCGTCTGTTCCGGCGCGGCGCGGGGTTAGGCGCACGCCGCCCTCTGGCCCCTGCCCGCTTGCGACAGCTGCTATTCCGGTCTCGGTCAACATTCCTGAACTTGTTGCAGCATCGGCGGCGCTTATCTGTGTGAAGGCTGAATTGGCAGCGAGGAATTCGGCGACGCGGTCTTCGTCCTCTTCCATCAAAAATGAGCATGTTGCATAGAGCAGCCGCCCGCCTGGCTTCACATAGGCCGAAGCAGCTTGCAGGATGTCTCTTTGCTCTTCGATGCGTTTTTCCAGCGCAGAGGGCTTTAACCGCCATTTGCTGTCTGGTCGCCGCCGCCATGTTCCGGTGCCTGTGCATGGCGCATCAACGAAAACGCAATCCATAGCGCCCAGAAGCGCTTCAAGCTGTTCAGGCTCGCGTGGATGGCAAAGCTGGACATTATGCGCCCCGGAGCGCTTCAGGCGCGGGATCAGCGCGCTTAACCGCCGCCCGTCTATGTCATAAGCGTGGACTTGCCCCTTGCCCTCTAGCGCGGCTGCGATGGCTAGCGTCTTACCGCCGCCGCCTGCGCAATAATCCAGCACTTGCTCGCCGGGTTTTACATTTGCTGCGGCGGCTGCGATCTGGCTGCCTGCATCCTGCACCTCGACCCAGCCTTTTGAATAAGCAGGAATGGATTGCAGGCTTGCTTCGCGCTTGCTTGGGTCTGGCGCGGGGATGTGAAACCCATTGAGAAGCAGCGCGGACGGCACAGCATTAGCTGAGCGAAGCGCTTTGCCGGCTTTTTCCGGATCGGCCTTTAGGGTATTCACACGCAAATCGACATCGGCGCGCACCGCCATGGCTTGCGCTTCAATTACGGCCTCTTCGCCGAAAACGCGCGTCATGTGCGGCGCGAGCCACGCTGGATAGTCGCCATTGGTATGCGCTTCAGCGGTAACATCTGGCGCCATGACCAGCCGTTCGCGTTCGTCTAGCGTTAGTGCGCTTGGGGCGTGCTCCTCGTCCATTGCATCATCTATCCGGCGAATATCCCAGCGCCAAGCAAATGCCAGCGCACCGAGCACCAATGCGCGTGGTTCGTCTGAGCCCATAGCGTGTGCGATCGAGTTCTTTTTTCTGAGCGCATCCAATACAAGGCCCGACACCCATGCCCGGTCTTTGCTGCCTGCATAGCGGGCGCGCTTACCCCAATCACGCGCGGCAGATTTGACCGGCTGGTGACGATTGAGCACATCTGTCAGCACGCTTATCGCTGCTGATATTTTTCCGCCATCGCGCATGGGCTATCCCTTTACTCAGAAACAAGTTGCAGTCTCTAGCCCTCATCGCGTCTAATGGGAAGGATTGAGGAGACAGGCATATGCTGAATATCGACTTGCCAGAGACTGTTACCCCGGTCCCGCAAAGTGATTGGAAGGCGCTGGCCGACATCACGGCGAAGGCTTTTGCCGAAGATCCGGTGAACAAATGGATCTTCGGCAAAGAGCGCGCCATTGCGTCTTGTTTCCGCGTTTTGGCACGGGAAATCTACGCGCGGCGCGGTATATGTCACTTTGTGCATGATGACACTGGCGCACCTGTTGGCGCAACCATGTGGGCGCACTCTGATGTTGATCAATCGCTCTCTCCTCTTACGCAGCTTGCCTTAGGCCTCGGCCTTCGCCGCCACGGGGCACCCGGCACGCTTGCCCGCGCTACCAGAGCTGGCGAGATTATGAGCGCACATCACCCAAAGGCGGCGCACCTTTATCTTTTCACCATCGGCGTCATTCCGGCAGCGCGCGGCAAGCGTCTCGGTCATGCTTTGCTTGCGCCCGTATTAGAGGCATGCGACCGCGCGGGCCTCGCATGTTATCTGGAGAATTCAAACCCGGCTAATTTTGGCTTCTATAGCGCGCATGGGTTTGAACACATGGAACATTTTGATGCTGGCGAAACCGGCCCGCCGCTGCAAGCCATGTGGCGAAAGGCCCGCGCGTGATTATTCGGGCTTAGCTATTCAAAGCGCTTGCGACGGTTTACGATTAGCTGATCACATTGGAGCAGTTCGAACGGAGCTTATTATGCGCAATTTTTTGATTTTGTTTGTCGGTTTAGGAATAGCTGCAACGGCGTGCGCCCAATCGGATGCCGCTCCGACAGCAGGCGCGCCAGATGTGCCCTCCGATCCGCCTTATATAGTGTTGAGCGCAAACCTTGATGAGCCAAATGGGTATGGCTTTTGTATGGACACTTATGGCGCAGGCCAATCGGATTTGATGCAAACGCATTCTTGCAAGCCAGCCAAGGCAGATGCCGAGCGCAATGATTCTGGCCATGATACGCGGTTTGAATATAACCAAGCCACCCAGCAGATTATGTCCTATGCGTTTGAAGGATATTGCATGCAGGCCTTGATTGCGAGCGAGGTTACCGTGTTTGCGCTTTTGCAATGCGGCGATCATCCGCGTCAGAAATTTGTCTATGGGCAAGAGGGCAAATCGTTCCGGCTAGCCGAAGATCCGACCCGGTGCATTACAATTGCGGCTGAAACCGTGCCTGCTGGACCGTGGGTAAAGCGACCACTGCAATTGGAGACATGCGACGAGATTGACGCATCGCTGAAGCAATGGACGGTTGCGGCGGAATAAGGCGAAGCTGTTCGAGGTTACCCCCGCGAGATTGAATAGTTCGGGCTTTCGCGTGTCATGGTGACATCATGCACATGGCTTTCGCGAAGCCCTGCCCCTGTGATTTGAACGAATTTTGCTTTTTCGTGTAGCTCGCCCATCGTTTTTGCGCCGACATAGCCCATCGCTGCGCGTAAGCCGCCGACCATTTGGTGGACGATTGGGCTGAGCGGGCCTTTGAACGGCACCTGCCCTTCAATCCCTTCGGGAACGAGCTTGTCTGTCGCCGCATCCTTTTGGAAATAGCGGTCAGCGGACCCCCGCGCCATTGCGCCAAGCGAGCCCATACCACGATAGGATTTATAGCTGCGTCCCTGATAGAGGAAAACTTCGCCGGGGGCTTCTTCGGTGCCCGCGAGCATTGAACCCATCATCGCGGTTGAGGCACCTGCGGCGAGCGCTTTGGCAAAGTCGCCAGAGAATTTGATCCCGCCATCGGCGATGACAGGCGTGTCCGTTTTGGCCGCCTCATTAGCGCAATCAAAAATCGCGGTCAGCTGCGGGACACCGACACCGGCGACGATGCGGGTGGTACAGATTGAACCGGGACCAATGCCGACTTTTACCGCGTCCGCGCCTGCATCAATCAGGGCCTTGGTTGCTTCGGCTGTAGCGACATTACCGGCAATGATTTGCACTGAGTTGGAGAGCTTCTTCGCGCGCGTGACCGCCTCAAGCACCGAGCGGGAATGTCCGTGTGCTGTATCGATGACAACAGCATCTGCACCTGCATCGATCAGAGCTTCTGTGCGTTCAAAGCCTGCGTCACCAACGGTTGAGGCAGCGCCGACGCGCAAGCGGCCGCGCGTATCCTTGGCGGCGTTTGGATTTAGCTTGGCTTTGTCCATGTCTTTAAC
>CAZXTI010000185.1:0-3942 GCA_964643565.1 uncultured Hyphomonas sp.
CATCGCCATAATTTTTGCCTGTGCGCGAAACCCGCGCGAATACCGATGCCCGACCGCAAGTGCAATAAATGCCCGCTCAACATGTGTCACGCCGGTATAAGGCGCCGTCAATGTCTGCTCGTGGGCGAGTTGCGCCCGCGTGTCTGGGTGGAAGCGCGCGCCGCTATCTGCAAACAAGCATGCTGCACAGATCAGGCGTTGGTCCACGCCAATATTACCGAACAGATCAGGGCGCGGGCTAATTGCTGGCCCAATCCAGCCGAAGAGCGCCTCACCAAATTCGCGGCGTTTGTCATGCATGCGTACCGACAATGCGACCCCGTCATAGAGCGGATCGCTGTCAGCGCCTTTGCGAACCTGGTCCAGCACGACACCCTCACGCACACCATGCGACGAAACCATGGCATCGTGGAAATTTCCTGATTTGAAAATTTCGCTTAACAGAATACTCGCATAGGGAAGCGACGCGGCACGTTTCTGGCTGACCGTTTCAAGCTGCTGACGGCTGATCGCATCTGGCGCTTGTGCGATCGTCGCGATCTCTTCGATTGCACGCGCGTTTAAAACATAAGCATGTAATTGGCGCAGCGGATATCCAGATACGGTCATATGTAATTTTGCAAGCGCGCGCCAAGCGCCGCCAACCATATAGAAACGCTCACCGCCCTTTTGCAAAACGCGCGACTGAGCGAGCGCCTTGCGCACCATGTTTTGGATGTCCTCACGTCCAAGGCCGTCCAAATTTATCGCCAACGGCCCTAGCATGTGCGTCTCGGCAGATTTTATTTTTCCAGAGGAAAGCCGGGCAAATTCCAAACTAGACCCGCCGAGGTCCCCAACGACACCTTCGGCCTGAAAGACACTGCCACTGACGCCCAGCGCAGACAGTCGCGCCTCTTCAGCACCATCGATAATATCAACGCGAAGACCCGTCTCTTCTTCGATCTGCGCCACAAACTCGCTGCCGTCACTCGCACGGCGCACAGCGGCCGTGGCAACCGCCCTTACATTCTTTACCTTCAGGCCTTTTAAAATCGCATGGTATCGGCGGATCGCCTTCATTGCGATCTTCTGGCCCTCACGTGACAAGTGACCGCGTTTTGAGAGGCTAGCGCCCAACCGCGCCATGACTTTCTCATTATAATGGGGAAGCAATGCACGGCCCGCCACATCATAAATAACCAGTCGAACCGAGTTCGAGCCAATATCGATTACAGCCTGCCATTCTGGTTGCGACGCATTGTTCTTCATTTATCAATGGCTTTCGCAGGGTTGAGAATTGGCGGAAGATCGATTTCCGGCGCATCGCCGCGACCTGAAAGACTTGGGTTCTCCATAAAGTAATTATGCGTCGAGAACGCTTCGCCATCGGATGGAGGCTTTTGGCGCGTATAGGTGCCATCCGGGCCCAAGTCCCAGCTTTGAACATTGTCACGTAAATTCGCGAGAAGGATTTGATTGAGGACTTGGCGATGCACGGTTGGGTTTTTAATTGGCACCATCGCCTCGACCCGGCGGCGCAGATTACGCGGCATCCAGTCAGCCGAGGAGATATAGACTTTCGCATTCGCAGACGGCAGCGCTGTACCATTTGCAAAAGCCATTATTCTGGAGTGCTCCAAAAATCGGCCAATAATGCTTTTAACCTCTATCGTCTCGGACAATCCGGGCACACCGGGCTTCAGGCAACATATCCCACGCACGACCAGCTTGATCGGAACCCCCGCCTGACTTGCCTCATAGAGTGAATTGATGATCCGGCCATCCACCAACGAGTTCATTTTCGCCCAGATGCCAGACGGTTTGCCCACCTTGGCTTGTTTCGTTTCAGCCTTGATCAAACTCTCCAGCCGCTCAGCCATCGAAACCGGCGACATCGCAATTTTTTCCATTGGCGGCTTGATATGCGTCGGCTCTTTATAGCCCGTGACATAATTGAACAACCGCCCGGCATCTCGCCCCATGGCCGGGTCAGCCGTAAACAATGCAAGGTCGGTATAAATCCGCGCCGTTATCGGGTGATAATTCCCCGTGCCGAAATGCGTATATGTGCGCAGCTCATCGTCTTCGCGCCGGATCACCAAGCTCACCTTTGCGTGCGTCTTAAAGTCGATAAATCCGTACACGACCTGCACGCCCGCGCGCTCCAGATCACGGGCCAACCGTAAGTTCACCTCTTCATCAAAACGCGCCCTGATTTCCACAAGCGCGGTAACAGATTTTCCAGCTTCGGCCGCCTCGATCAGCGCTGTCACAATCGGCGAGTCCGCTGTTGTACGATAAAGCGTCTGCTTGATCGCCACCGTATCAGGATCAGATGCGGCTTGGCGGATAAACTCAACAACCACATCAAAGGATTCATAAGGGTGATGAACCAGAATATCTTTCTGCCGGATCGCCGCGAAACAGTCACCGCCATGCTCGCGAATACGCTCAGGATAGCGCGGCTCATAGGCTTCAAATTGCAAGTGCTGATGATCGCGCGTAATCAGCTCACTTAATTGCGCAAGCCCGATCATACCCTCCCGAAGCACAAGGTCAGCAGGCTCCGTCTCCAATTCCCGCAAAATCAGGCGGCGCAGTCCCTTCGGCGCGTCATCGTGCATGCGGATACGAACAATCCGGCCGCGCCGTCTCTGGCGCAAGAGAATTTCAAACTCGCTAATGAGGTCTTCGGCCTCATCATCGATTTCAATATCGGAGTCCCGAATGATCCGAAATAGGCACCGGCCCGTTTCTTTGTAGCCCGGAAACAGCATCTCAATATAAAGCGGGATGACGCGTTCAAGCGCGATATAGCGTTTACCTCCGGTCGCCTTATCTGGAAGACTTACAAAGCGTGACGCAAAGGCTGGCAAGAGCACGAGCCCCGTCATTGGTTCGCCCGTCCCTGTCGGCTCCAGCGACATGGCCAAGGCAAAGCCTTTATTCGGAATGAAGGGAAACGGGTGGGCCGGGTCCACGGCGAGCGGTGTCAGGAGCGGAAATATCTTGTGCTCAAAGGTCTCACGCAGCCACGCCTTATCAGCTTTTGTCAGCTTATTGGGAACGACAATTTCCAAACCCGCTGCGGCCAGTTCTTTTTTAAGCCGCTTCCAACATCGCAGCTGCGCGCTCATAAGCCCTTGCGCATCGGTTTCAATACGCGTGGTCTGCTCTAGCGGTGTTAGCCCATCCTGGCTTAAGCGTTTAATTCCGGCGCGCACCTGCTCGCGCAACCCCGCATAGCGCACCATATAAAACTCATCGAGATTGCTTGCCGAGATCGATAGGAACCTCAGGCGCTCCAATAAGGGGTGCGCGCTATTCTCCGCTTCTTCCAGAACGCGCCAATTAAAATGCAACCAAGACAGTTCACGATTGAAAAATCGATCATTGTGGTCCTGTGAGGGTCGTTCATCTGCCATTACGCGCAAGGCCTATCTGAAAGTGTTTAATCATTCCAGCCTAGCAGGGAATTATTTCTATGTGCTTTCCCAGTTTTCTAAAACTTCGCGTGCAAGATTGATACTCGGCGCGCGCGTCGTCGCCTCGATCGCCATATCTAAATGCGCCACATAGCTCTCAATCGCCTCATAAGAGCGCGGCAAACGAACCACCAAGAAATTCACGGTGGCTTCATTCAGCAAGACAAAACGGCGCTTGCATGAGGCCAATAAGCGCAATTTCAGCATCTCCTCATCGGGTGGATAAATCTCAGCGACCGGAATGGCATCAAAACGGGACTTTAAATCTGCGGACTCGCATCCCCACGTTGCCGGGCCTGCCCTTGCCGTTAGCAATAGGCGTCCATCATTTTCGCCGCTCCGGTTGAGCAATGTCAGAAAATTCTCTTCATTCGTCGCCGCGCCCGCAAGATCCAGCACGCAATTATTCCCTGCCGCTTGCTCCAGCGCATTAAGCGACATTTTATCGAATTCTGTGGCGGATAATTCAACCGCG
>CAZXTI010000186.1:0-3933 GCA_964643565.1 uncultured Hyphomonas sp.
CGCGCTGTGTTCACAGCGGTGCGTGTCGCAATCTTGCGAACCATCTTTTTGGCTGATCTAGTATTCGCCATCTTGTACTCCTGAGTCCCTATTGGACATGAAGCGGCGGAGATACAACACTGGGTAGGCCGCCGTCAACCTTCATTCCCTTCTGCTGGCAGAATTTTTAAGTATCCGCCTCTTCAGGATTTGGCCCCGCCGAAACGATAACTTCGGCCACCCGGAAAAGACCGCCCCCCGATCGCAGGTAACCGGGGCGGACCGTTGCGATAATCATCCCCTTTGCATCCTTGCGACTCCACCTTAGCCCGACCTGCTTATGCATCGCTGCATCAAACATCTGTCCGGGGCGTCCGGTTTCCAAATAACCCTGCCGCTGAAGGCGATCTAGCTCGGTTCTGAGCGGTTTAAGTTGCTCTAATTCGCTGCGCAGCCGCCTGATCTCCTCATCCTTCATCGCCATGAGGTCTTTGTCGCTATGCGCGCGGAAAATCCCGTCAACACTTTCAATCAAGTCATCGATCTGTTCAGTCTCATTAATTTGCGAGCGTTGCCCTGATGCCGACGACCCAATGCCAACAGCAGAGGGTTTGGCTTCCACGCGCCGGATGCGCGGCGGGGATTTCCCTTTGCTCGCGCCGGTCTCTGACGCGTTCTGAGGCGGGGGAAGTGTTTTTGCCGGACTAATCTCGAGCAATTCTGGTTCGGCTTGCTCAATCACGATCCCGCTGGAGGCGTCATGCGCACGGGCTGCCCGCGACTCATATCGCCGCCCACTCCCCCGCAACAAGCCAAAGACAAAGAGCGCGAGATCTATGCCCAGCGCCGCAAGAAGGGCAATCAAGTCTCGCCCGCCGAGCGCCTGGCTTGTACGGCCTGTATCGATACCGATCAGCTCACCTGCGCGGACAAATAAATCCTCGATGGCTTGGGCAACACCATCCGGGCCCTCGGCAAACCGGAACGGCACGACATTGATCTTATAGGTTTGGTCAAGCTCATCAGCTGCCGTGTTCAGCGCTGCTGCCAAATCTGGATCATAACAATACGCCACATTTGCATTGACCGGCGCGATAGAAAGCTGATCGGCCTTGGCGCGCAATTGCGCGGCGATGGTGCGCCCGCGCGCCGTAGCATCCGTACCAATCGCAGCAGCAGCCGTTACGCTCGCCTGACCAAGCGCCTCAAACCGTTTTTTCCGCGCAGCCCCTTCCAATGTTGCAGCCTCATCGAAAGCAAGTTGGAGATCGGCTTCGAGTTGGCCCATCCTGTTATTGAGCGGTTCGCGCCACTCCTGCTGGACGGTCAGGGTCAGGGCAGCGATTTGCGCTTGGGTCTCGCTACGTGCGCGCGCCAATGGCCCCTCACCTGCCGGAGAATTTATGCCGCACGTCCCGCCGCGTGTCGCTTCAAGCGCAGCCTTGCGATCCGACAAAGCGTTTGCGCTCGACATAACGCTCCCCGCTGCTGCAAGCCGGGCGCGTATATCACCTGTCTCTTGGCGCACCGAGGCAACCGTGCGCTGCAAGCCCGCTTCCGTCGCAGATTGCCCCGCAAGCAGTGACCACCAAAACCCGTAACCAAACCCGACCGACCAGAATGCAAGCACACTATAGAGTATACCCGCGACGACCCGTTTCCAGATTGCGCTCCACCAGCCGCGCACAAAATACGGCGCAATCATCTCGCGCAGCGCAACATACATGGCCAGCGAAAGCGTCGCGACAATTATAAAGACAAGCCCGAGCGAGACCGCACTGTCACCAAATTCGCGTGAGGCAATGAAATCGCTCACCCCGCGCCATGTCATAAAGAATGACGCACCGAGCAATAATACCGTGACGAGCCCGAGCGCAGAGGCATCGAGCAATTCGCCGAGCCGCGCGGTCGGGTTTCGTGTTTGATGGTTTGGCTGATCTGCCAACAGAGCCCTCCTGCCCTCATTACAGCGCAATGTGGGTTCAAATCCTGCTAACCTCAAGCGAATTGCTGCTTTGGATGGCCTTATTAGCTATCCACATCCGGCGCAATTGGATGCGTCAGGTTCACGCGCGCAACTTCCCGAACACCGCCATTTACCAGATGCCCCTCCACCAGCTCGGTCGCCGCAAGTGCAAAGATCCGCCCATTGGTAAAAATAGGCCGGGAATTGCCATACCAGTCAATACAGGAGACATCGCACGAATAATCCTCGTGCTCGGCGTCTTCTGAAGGTTCCAGCTCGCCAATGTGCAGCATATCTTTTGCAGAACTGAGCGAGACGAAACTTACATTGGACGCGACCGAGTTCCACCACCATCGACCCGCACCCTCAGGCTTTCTAACGGTCGGGATACCCATAAGGCCCGATCCATCCTCTTCCAGCCGGCTATTAAAAGCGTGAGAGCGGCCCTCGCTTTCGTATAGACCTGCCATTATTGTCGAACCGGCAAGATTTGGCGCACCTGATGACAAATCAATATATGACATTTCCAGCCCCAGCGCATCGCGATAGCCTGTTGTGATAATGTCATTACCGACCCGTTCAATCCGCAGCGTGCTTGAAGGTATGCTTATGGAGCGCGCGTCTTTCGGTTGACGGGCAGAAACCACAATAAGTCGGCTTGGATCAAACGTGTCACCCTCCGCCGGTGGGTAGCCAGAATACCAGCCTTGACCCGCGCTATAGATCAAATGGTCATCCGTCCAACGGTTCTCAATGCCGCGCGCATTCTCCAATGCCGGAAGATCCGTCACACTGCGAGACGATACACTACGCAAGCGAGAGCCGAAGTTTGAGCGTCTCAGATCAATAAAGGCGAGATTACCGCCTTGATCTTCCCAATCACAATCGCCTTGTGTTTTTCTCAGCAGAGACCGAAAGCGCGTTCGCGTTGCGGCCATTGAGAATTGGTCAACGGGTCTGCCAATGGCGCCTGCAACTTCAAGCGCATCTCCATTCAGAGGCACGCGATAGATCGCAGATGGCAATGCTTCAGCCCGCTCCCTGTTCGGGTTCTCGCAATCATCATCATCCGGCTCCAGGCCGAGCAATTCCTGACCTTCCCAGCCCGGCCATGTCCACACATAAACACTGTCAGGAGAGACATAAAATTCAGACGATTCGGCGCCGACAAAGGCTGTTGTCTCGCAGCCCATATCGCGTCCGGTTCGCACGCGCCCAATATCGCAAATCGACACTGTATGAAGTACGGACGTTATCGCGGGCTGAAGCGGGCGATAAATATCACGCGCGTCAAATAATTGTACATCTCCAGCTTTGTTCTCATCGAAATCATCCTCCGTTTGCCATCTGCGAACAACCGGGTATTCGATCGCTTCATCCCAAGGGGAAATGTCATCTAAATATATAGGCGTGTAGACAATGAACTTATCTCCGACGATCCGCGTGGCGTAATTATCCGATGAATAATAATCGTCCGACGAAATATAGAAGGTCTCGACAAAGGAGAATTTCCCAGCCTCGTCCATTTCGATAATGGTAACTTCGGACGCATCCTGACTGTAAGAATAAGCCGTGACCACCACCCTGTTGCCGGTGACAAGCATTTCGTCATACCAGCCGCCATCTTCCTCGTCGCGATACACATTGAAACGGTCGACATAATCCAGACCCGGCTCCCCATTTGGCATCAAATTGACCGAGAAGAGCCGCCCATCCTGCAAGATCACCAAAAAATCGCCAATCTGTTTGACAATATCGCCCTCTTCAACACCCGCTTCCTGATTATTGGTAATAGAGGTGTTGGTTATTCTTGAGCCTGTAACAACGACTCTTTCCTGTGCCGCGTCGTCATCACAAGCCGGGTCACCAACAGGGCATTCCAATTCTTCCGGTTCTTCAGGAGGAACACCGCCTGTGCCCACCACTTGCAAACCGGCTTGATCAGAGCGCCAATACAGCCTCTCTGCGGATTGGACCTCCTCGATATA
>CAZXTI010000187.1:0-3909 GCA_964643565.1 uncultured Hyphomonas sp.
CGCGCTCATATTTACGGTAGAGCGCCACGTTTCGCTCATGCTCGGCATTGGTCTTGGCGAACAAATGTCCACCCTTGCCATCAGCCACAAAGAACACATAGTCCGTGGCCGGCGGATCAAGCACAGCCGCAATCGCCCCGCGCCCCGGATTGCAAATCGGCGTCGCCGGTAATCCATCAATCTGATACGTGTTCCACTCATTCACCGCGTCAATTTCGCTGCGGCGAATACGTCGGCGCTTTCCCGTTCGCTCATTATATAGCGGTTCTCCGCGCGAGACGGCATAGATAATTGTTGGGTCGCTTTGCAAGCGCATGCCAACCTTTAGCCGCCCAACAAAAAGCCCGGCCACAAGCGGTTGCTCATCCAGACGCCCCGTTTCCTTCTCCACGATAGAGGCCAGAATAATCGCCTCCTGCGGTGTCTTGAGCGGCAGATCAGCTTGGCGGCCTTCCCAAAGCTCCGCCAGCAAATCGTCTTGCGCCTTGGTCATCTGCGCTATCAAATCAGCGCGCGCCATGCCCCGTCCAAAAAAGTAAGTATCCGGCAAAAGCGAGCCTTCCGGCGGCAACTCTTCTGGCATCTCGCCCGTCAGCAGATCATTGCCCGCGATAATCTTGAACGCCTGAGCCACCGTGCGTCCTTCAGGGATGGTGATCTTGTATTGGATCGCCTTTCCCTCAACCAGCGCACTTAAAGTTTCTGAGACGCTCAAGGCGCGCGACAGTTCATATTCACCGGCTTTAATCTTATGGCCTGATTTATCGATCCGCGCCGCCAAACGCATCACACGCGCGTCGTGGATGAGGCCCGCATCTTCCAGATTTTTTGCAATTGCCCCCAAACCCTGACCTGATTTTACGACAAATACTTGCTCGGCAACCGCAGGTCCGGGCCGCGCAATTTCGTTTTTGAGCCAGAGATAGCCACCGCCAAGCGCTGCGCCGCCGAGCACAAAAGCGAAACAAATCAAAGAGATAATGGCTTTTACGAACGTCATACCTGCCTCAGATTAATAACATGCGGGGAATCTAGCCCTGTCACATGCAATCTGAAAAGCCTTATTCGACGGCTTTAAGCACAATAGCAGCATTCGTCCCGCCGAACCCGAAGGAGTTCGAAAGCGCAATTTTCACGTCGCCTTGCTTGGCTGTCTTAGGCAATAGGTCAATCTTGGTCTCAAAACTTGGCGTCTCAAGATTAAGCGTTGGCGGCATCACGCCATCACGGATCGCCAGCGCACAAAACGCCGCCTCAACCGCGCCAGCTGCGCCCAGCAAATGTCCGATTGCGGACTTTGTTGCCGATAAGGAAAAGTTCGGCTCATCGCCATCAAGGATCGCTTCCAGTGCGCGAATTTCACCCTCATCACCAAGCGGCGTCGAGGTGCCATGCGTGTTCACATAGTCAACATCGCCAAGTGTGATGCCCGCATTGTCCAGCGCCATCTTCATCGCACGTTGACCGCCGCTCGCACCCTCAGCAGGCGCCGTAATATGATAAGCATCGCCAGAGAGGCCATATCCGGCCACCTCAGCATAAATCGTCGCCCCGCGCGCTTTCGCGTGCTCATATTCTTCCAGAACCAAAACCCCGGCTCCGTCGCCCATAACAAATCCATCCCGGCCCTCATCATACGGACGAGATGCTTTGGTAGGCTCATCATTATATTTCGTCGACATCGCTTTGAGCGCACAGAAACCCGCAACGCCAAGTTCACAGATCGACGCTTCCGCACCGCCTGCCAGCATCACGTCAGCATCGCCGTCTCGAATAATCCGCGCACTATCGCCGATCGCATGCGCGCCGGTTGCGCAAGCTGTCACAACCGAATGGTTCGGTCCCTTCAGGCCATGCTTGATAGACACTTGACCAGAAGCAAGATTAATCAGAGCGGATGGAATAAAAAACGGGCTGACCTTGCGCGGCCCGCCATTGTGCAAGTCCATTTGCGAACTTGCGATAGATTGAAGACCGCCAATACCTGAGCCAATAAGCACACCAGAGCGTTCGCGTTGTTCTTCTGTTTCAGGTGCCCAGTCGGCATCTTTCAAAGCTTCATCGGCAGCACCGAGCGCATAGAGGATGAACTCATCCATACGCCGGCGTTCCTTTTTAGAGGTTACCGCATCTGCATCGAAGGCTTCAGGGTCGCCCTCGCCGCCGCCGCGTCCAGATACCCAAGGGACCTGAAACGCAATTTTACAAGGCATGTCTGTGGTATCAAACACATCAATAGGACCGGCCCCGGATTTGCCTTCAATCAGACGTTTCCAGGTCGCTTCCCGATTGCCCGCCAAAGGTGTGACGAGACCAATTCCTGTAATGACGACACGGCGCAAATGAGCACTCCTGCTTTAAGCGGTGGTTTTTTTGATCTCGCTGATCGCATCATTCACGGTGCGGATGTTTTCCTGCACTTCGTCAGGGATTTCGATATCGAATTCCTCTTCAAAGGCCATTACGAGTTCAACAAGATCAAGACTGTCTGCACCGAGGTCATCGATAAAGCTTGCGCTCTCTACAACCTTATCAGCTTCAACATCGAGATTCTCGACAACGATTTTTTTAACACGTTCTAAAACGTCAGACATGAGGAATCCTCTTCTTACTTTGTGTCTGAATAAACCGACCTTGTGGTCAGAATTCTGCGATTAGCACACACATTTAGGCGTCGCCAAGCCCTCTTACAAGCAAATATACCTATATCATCGCCATTCCGCCGTTCACATGCAGCGTTTGGCCCGTCACATATGAGGCTTCGTCAGAGGCCAAATAGGCCACTGCAGCGGCAATATCTGCGCCTTCACCCAGTTTTCCGGCCGGTATAGAGCCCAAAAGCGATTCTTTTTGTGCATCCGGCAAAACATCCGTCATCGGAGAAGAAATGAACCCCGGCGCGATACAATTTGCGGTCACCCCCCGGCTTGCAACCTCAGCGGCCAGTGATTTGGTAAATCCAATCATTCCTGCTTTCGAAGCGGCATAATTTGCTTGCCCAGCATTCCCCGTCACACCGACAATTGAGGTAATCCCGATAATGCGCCCTGTCCGTCGCTTCATCATCCCGCGAAGCGCTGATTTTGCCAAACGGAAATAAGACCCCAAATTGACGTTCAAAACCGCTTCCCAATCTTCTTCCTTCAAACGGAGCAGCAACTGATCGCGTGTGATGCCTGCATTCGCCACAAGAATATCGAGCGGACCAACCGCCTCTTCAGCCCGCTTAACAAGACCGTTCACTGCCTCACTGTCTGACAAATTACACGCCACGACCGCCGCGTCAGTTTTACAATCGGCTTTGACCTCTTCCAGCACAGCCTCGCGTGTCCCTGAGAGCGCAACCTTAACGCCCGCAGCACTAAGAGCCGTCGCAATATCGCGCCCGATACCACCGGACGCACCGGTCACAAGCGCCGTCTTTCCGCTTAAATCAAACATCTCTATCTCTCCTTTTTTGCCTGCCGGACCAACTGCCCCAGCCTGCCTCAATACCTATGAGCTCGCATTAGGGCTAAGCCTCAAAGCTTTCAGCAAATGCGGCCAAATCTTCCGGTGTTCCAAGCGTCATGCCTTTTAGTGAGCGATCATTACGCCGGTTCATCACGGTCAGCACTTTTCCAGCGCCCGCCTCACCGGTGCGTTCAATACCGTTGGCGACCATCCACGCCACACTCTCGCGCCAACGCACCCGGCCCGTCACCTGTTCAACAAGCTGGCCGCGAATAGCTTCAGGCTCACGTCCTGCCGTCGCCGTCACATTCGCGACAAGCGGGACACGCGGTGCGGTAATCTCAGCCTCGGCCAAAGCGGCTGCCATTTTTTCCGCAGCCGGCGCCATGAGCGCACAATGAAAAGGTGCACTGACCGCAAGTGGAACGGCCTTTTTTACACCGTTTTCGCGCGCAT
>CAZXTI010000188.1:0-3902 GCA_964643565.1 uncultured Hyphomonas sp.
CTCTCTTTCCAAGCCTCAACCAGTAAAAGCAATCCAGCAGCACAAAGTACAACAATTGGTGTTATTGGATTTTCAGCCGCACGCATAAACAATTCAAACATTATCATCACCCGAGTTTTTATATTTTATGGGTCTTATAATGCCTGATGGGAGTTAATGAGATATAACTGATTTGCGGCGGCGCGATGGCCATTTGTAAGCAAAACCGGCATTTTTCTTTACCTGTACAAACAAAGGCTTAATAAGCGCACTATGACGAAGCATGGAAACCCCAATAGTCGGCCTCCCCGCGTATGGCAAAGAATGCTGTCAGGGCGCAGGCTAGACCTGCTTGACCCCTCGCCGCTCGATATAGAAATAGAAGATATTGCACATGGCCTCGCCCGCGTGGCACGTTGGAATGGGCAAACCATAGGCGAAAATGCCTTCTCGGTTGCGGAGCATTCGGTGATCGTGGAGCATATATGCAGGGCGCTATCGAAAAACCTCTCAGTCGAGCATAGCCTGATGGCGTTGCTACACGACGCCCCGGAATACGTTATTGGCGATATGATCTCGCCTTTTAAAGCCATTCTTGGCGACAGCTATAAATCCGTCGAACAACGGCTGGAAACAGCGATACACTTGCGTTTTGGTCTGCCTGCCCGTTACCCAGACAAGCTGAAGAAACTCGTCAAACAGGCCGACCGTATATGCGCTTGGTTTGAGGCCACACAATTGGCAGGCTTTACCCAGAGCGAAGCAACAAAGCTCTTTGGCAAACCACCGCCTAAAATTACGCTCTCCCTCAATCCTAAAAATATACCAAACGCCCAGGAGAGCTTCCTTGCCCGTTTTAATGAGCTCCATGATAGTGTCAGCATGGATTTACGCGCATGAGTACAAATCTATTTGTTGGCCTATCGGTCGTTATCCTTTCTGTGGAAAACGGAAAACCGATGTTCTTGAGCACAAAAGGCTCAGGCCCGCTCTCCGCATTACCATTTGGAACATTTGACCCGACCACGGACCGCACGTTTGAGCTCGCCTTGCGCCGTTGGGTGGCAGAACAAACGGGCTTTCCGCTTCGCCATGTCGAGCAATTATATACATTCGGCGATCGCAACAGGAAAATAGAGAATGACGACACCTCAGCCGCCCCGGAACACATCAGGCTTATTTCTGTCGGCTATCTCGCCCTCACGCCACAGGTTGAAACCGTCGCAGCAAATTTCGATGCAACGTGGCGCAATTGGTACCGTCATTTCCCATGGGAAGACCATCGCAAAGGCCGCCCTGAGATTATCAAAACGCAGCTTGAACCCTTATTGATGACATGGGCGGCGGGAAACGCAGAACGGCTAGACAGAGTTCGCCTTGCCTTTGGCCTCGACACCCAAAGATGGAATGAGGAACGCGTATTGGAACGGTACGAATTGCTCTATGAAGCCGGCATCGTATCTGAGGCCAGCCGCGATGCAGCTCTGCCAGATGATGCCAATGAACTCGGCGACCCCTTATTATCCGATCATCGCCGGATCCTCGCAACAGCCATTTCTCGCATACGCGGCAAACTCAAATACCGGCCCGTCATTTTCGACCTTGTCGATGAAACCTTCACATTGTCAGGCCTTCAGCACACTGTCGAAGCGCTCTTGGGACGGGTCCTGCACAAACAAAATTTCAGGCGCGCGCTTGAGCGCACGAACATGGTAGAAGGGACTGGAAAAATGGAGCCCGAAACAGGCGGGCGTCCTGCCGAACTTTACCGCTTCAAACGTGAATTGTTAAAGACAGACACTTTAATGGGTGTGTCAGCCCCGATTTCAAGAAAACCGTAGCCGGATAGCGCAGCTAAAGCTTAGGCGACAGCGGCCTTGTCCCGCTTCAGGGGATCATAGAACCAGCTCGCCGGAAACTCTTCATTTCTATAAAGGCCGAGATCCTGCGGTAAAGTTTCGTCCTGGCCAAGAAAAAGCAGCCCATCCTCGCGCAACGTCGCACAAATATTGCCAACAATATCTCGCGCGATAGGCGTTAGTATCCCTGATAGAACATTGCGGCAAATCACAACATCGAACGGCTCATAGGCGTCAAATGGCTCAACCAAATTGTGAACTTCAAAACTTATACTGTCCCGCAGGCTGTCGTTCGCAAGCCAGTCTGCATCTTTCTTCGAGAAATATTTCAGCATGCGCGCGGCAGACAAACCAAGCTGGATCTCGAAATTGTCGTACCGGCCATCTTTGGCCCGCTGAATAGAGCGCTTACAGAAATCTGACGAGAAAATCTCTACGTCGCGGCCAAAAAAATCTGCGTCATCTGCCTCATCAAGCAGGATCGCCAGCGAATAAGCCTCTTGGCCGGTGCCCCCGCCCGCACACCAAATCCGCAACGGACCATCTATGCCCTGCTCATCACGTGCTTTCGCCGTCGCCGGAAGGACATCCCGCACAATGCTTTTCAATACACCGCGATCTCTAAAAAACCGCGTATCTTTGCCGAGCATTGCCGCAACGACTTCATTTTCAAATGATGGATTTGGTCGCGCCTTCAAACAATCCGCCAGCTCAGAGAGTTCTGTAAAATTCTCGCGGCGCATAATCTCGCCAAGCCGTGCTTCCAGCAGATATATTTGTGAAGAACGAAACGCGTGTCCGGATTTTCGCAGAGCTAAGTCTGCCAATTCATCGAATCCCGGCACGGCCATTACGAATCTCCTCAATTCATTTACATCATAAACGAAGGAGGGGCACACCCGCAACGACCCATTCAGCCGCGCGGCTATTTTCTTGAAGCGTCCCTATACGAGGCCGACTTCCTCAAACTTGCTTTCAATGATGCGCGCATCAAAAGGTTTCATAACAAACTCATCAGCGCCGGTCCGCAAAGCTTCACTAATATGGTCGGAATCATTCTCGGTTGAGCAGAAAACCACCACAGGCGATTTGCCATTCTTTTCCCGCCGCAGCGCCCTTAAAAAGTCGAGGCCATTCATGACCGGCATGTTCCAGTCCAGCAATACCGCATCAGGCATCGAGGCGCGGCAAAGATCTAACGCTTCAGCCCCATCGCTTGCTTCGCTGACGTCAAACTTAAGATCACGGATAATGCGCCCTGCAACTTTTCGGACAACGCGTGAGTCATCGACGATTAGACATGATTTCATAACAGAACTCCGATTTATCTGAAAAACTCAAATATTCTACCTGTGGTTTAAACAATAGGTCGAAGCGGTTAAGAAATCCCTTCTCTGCCGACATTTGCCTCAAGTAAAAGGTCTTGCGCCGCATATGTCACGGTTTCAGTGCCAACTTGTTTCGCGGTCAGTTTCGATCCCAATTGTTCGGCAACTTGAACAGCAAACATCATATGCACATTACGCCCATTCCATCCACCATCAGGCGCGTTTCCTTCAATGGCCGCGATCGTCTCATCACGCAGCATAACGCGCTCCCCCTTCGCCTCGACGACAATGGAGGGCTTTCCATCATGATCATGTATGCGGATTGTAACAACGCCGCCGCGCGGTAAAGACGTTATGCCAATATGCACCATCTGAAGCAAAAGGCGCGTATGGAAATAGCTAAAGTGCGCCGTGTTGATATCCCAAACAATGCTCGGATGATGGAGCGCTGCGTAGTTTTCGATAATATCCTTAGCTGCATGAATATCGGCAATGGAATCCGACATTCCCATAGACCCAAACGCATAACGCAAGTAAAGCACCTGCGCCTGAAGCTTCTTGGAGCCGTCTCTTAAGAGATCTTCCGCCATCTGGCGCATATTGTCATCAAGCCCCTCATCGTCCATCAGCTCCAAAGCTGAGGCAACAGATGAGATGGGTGACACCATGTCGTGACAGATGCGCGACGACACAAACGCCATAAAAAAAGCGGGATCCAGCATATTTAATCAGCCTG
>CAZXTI010000189.1:0-3895 GCA_964643565.1 uncultured Hyphomonas sp.
GGCTGCTGTCTTTTTCGGGTCATTAACGGTCAGGTTTACGTGCTCCAATAATGCTGTCGTCATGTCTTTCTCCTTGTTAAAGATTGCATTTCGATTATTCTTGTAATTCCTCAACTTAAGTTGAGGTCAAGCTATTTTTTGGGAGAAAATTTTGGCCGGACTACCCATCGGAAAACTTGCCGCCCGCACAGGCGTTTCAGTCAGCGCGATCCGCTTCTATGAAGCCAAAGGCTTAATCACACCAGAGCGTAATCGCGGTGGCCAGAGACGCTTTGAGCGCGCCGATATTCGCAGGCTGTCCTTCATCATGATCATGCAGCAGCTCGGCTTCTCCCTAAAAGAGATCATAACCATCATGGCCTCCTTGCCAGATAAGCGTACGCCGACCAAAAAGGACTGGGAGAAAATCAGTAAACATATCAAAGCCCGCATCGACGGACAAATCACGCGTCTTGAACAGACACGCGCCAATCTCGACGGCTGTATTGGCTGCGGCTGTCTCTCGCTGAAGGCTTGCGCGCTTTATAACCCCGAAGACGGCATCGCGGCGCGCGGCGCAGGACCGCGCTACACGATGGGCAATCGTCCAAGCGATCTAAGCCCTAAAAGGCCAGCTTGAACCCGCCGCTAAACAAGCGCGGTTGACCGGGGCGCGCCCGTCCTGCCGGAGCAAAAAACGGCGCATCAGCAAACACAGCGAAATTATTATCCGTCACATTCTCCACGCGAAACTCAACTGCGATATTATCCGACAAGCGCCATTCGCCGAGCAGTGTCCAGATATATTCATCATCCGTGAACAGTGTATTTCCAGAATTGAGCGGCCATTGCCCTAAATGACGCAAGCGGCTGGTCACCGTCACCCGGTCATAAAACTCCGGCGTCCAGTTAATTGTGAGATTGCCAATCGTTTCAGGCGCTTCCTCAATCTGATTGCCATCAAAGGGCGAGCCAGGCTCTGCGCCAAATTGGCGGAACTCAAAATCCTGCCACGCAAAACTCAGCGCAGCATCAAAGCCCCATGGCAAGTCCGCTGTCACCGCCGCCTCAATCCCGGCAAAGCGCGAGGAGTCAGCATTGATCGAGATATTCCCTGCGCCCGTTTGGGCCAGTGTCACCACCCCGTCGCGCGTCACCTGATAATAGCCGATCAGCTCTGTCGAAAGTTGGCCATTCAGCCAGTTCGCACGCCAGCCAATCTCGCCGCTATCGAACGTCTCCACATCCAGCTCAAACTCTTCCTGATCGGCCTCCAGCTCATAAAGCTCGCTCGCACGCGGCGCACGGAAGCCACGCGCATACCGGGCAAAAAGCTGCTGCTCACCCGTCACATCCCAAAGCAGGCGCACTTTCGGGCTGAAATTGTCAAATGTGTCCACACGGTCACCCACCTGCAAGCGCGCATCACCCGGCACATCGGCGAGATTATTGTCGAAATCATAGCGCAACCGATCATAACGCAGCCCCGCCGTCAGCGTGATCCGATCATCGAAAAAGCGGCGCTCATGCTGAATGTAGGGCGAATACGCATTAAATCCGACATTGTAGTCAAACTGCACACCCTGCACGAACAGGTCACCAAACACGCTGACCGTCTCGCGCGATTGGTCGAGCAGGAGATCAAAATCAGTAAACTCTAAATCGACGCCGACAATCGTCGTGGACCCGTCATCATGGTCCCAATACACACGCGGCAACAGCCCAAACGTGTCAACATCGGCTGTTTCGCGCGGCGTCGTGGCTGGCTGGAAAGTCAGGGTCGAGGCGACCTCTTGCGAGCGATAATAAGGCGTCACCTCGGCGCGGAAGCCCTCCCCTTCATAGGCAATTTTCGACTGGACGCGGAAATACTGCACATCCTCTTCAGCTTCTTCCAAATCGACCAGTGCGCTAAGACCGGAGCCAGTAATATTACCCGCTTCAAATTCAGAGAAGGGAATGCTCGTCGCGCTTTCGGTGAAGCTGTCTGTGAATGTCACCACGCTATCGGTCGACCACGCCCCCGTCTCAAATGTATGCCGCGCGAGCACATGCGCGCGCCGGAACGCCGTCTCATCGCGGAAGCCATTTTCGCCCGCCACAGCGCCTGTAACCCGCAGCGCCTGATTGTCGCCAAGCGGCGTGTTGACGCTTGCGGCCACATCAAACAGACCGTCCCCGCCCGCACGCGCACGGAGGTTGCCGCCAAAGCGATCCTCGGTCGCCTGCGAGTTCGCCGCGATCACACCCGTCAGCGCATCTGAGCCATAAAGCACCGTGCCGGGCCCGCGCAAAACCTCAACACTGCCGGGGCTGGCCAGCGCCGTGGAATATCCGAGTGCCGACTGATCAAAAAACACAGACGATTGCAGCGGAACACCGTCCTCAACAAACAGCGTCCGATTATCAAAAGAGAGCGTATTGCGAATCTGCGGCGTCTCGCGCGGGCCATTCAAGCCGGAGAAAAACACGCCCGGCACGTTCGCCAGCACATCACCTAAGCGGATGGCATTGATGCGCTCGATTTCATCGCCGCCGATGACAGACACGGAGGCGGCAAGTTCTCGTCTGTCCGTGCGCTTGCCATTTACAAGCACCGGCGCCAACTCATTCAGGCGGAAACACGCAATGGCAAGCTGTAACTCCGGATCACCCGTACTGCTGCAATCAACAGGATCATATTGCTCATCAATAGATTGCGCTACGGCTGCACCCGCTCCTATCGCGCAAACCAAAGCCAGCGCCGAGACACGCCCTATCCGAACACTCAAATCAATCACTCTACACTAACTCCCAAAAAACAAAGCCGCTGGCAACGCGCCAACAATCGCGCCGGACATACACGTCGCCAGTGTTCCAGCCAATAGCGTCTTCCACGCCAGCTCTAAAAATGTCGTGCGTCGCTCCGGCTCAATAATAGACAATCCGCCAATCAAAATGCCGATAGAACCAAAATTCGCAAACCCGCAAATCGCATGCGCGGTGATCATACTAGAGCGCTGTGAGAGGCCTGCTCCTTCTGCCCCCGCAAGTTGCAAGAAGGCGACAAATTCGGTCAGCACCGTCTTGACGCCCATCAGCGATCCAGACTGCGCCGCCTCAGACATCGGCACACCAATCATATACATTAGCGGGGAAAACACCCAGCCCAGTATCCGCTCAATCGACAAGGCCGCGCCGCCAACATTCGGCAAAGCGCCCAGCCCGATATTGACCAGAAACAAAAGCGCAAATGCCGCGATCAACATGGTCACAATATTGGCGACAATTTTCAACCCGTCAGAAGCTCCGGTCGCAAACGCATCCATGGTCGACTCATAGGCAAAATCCGGCTCGCCACCACCTTGATGATCAGTCTCGGTTTCGGGGATCATAATCAGCGCCATCGCCACCGCAGCAGGCGCAGCGATGAGCGACGCCGCCAAGAGTTGCCCGAGCGCATTTGGTAAAACGTCTTTCAGAAAGACGCCATACAGCACCAAAACGCTCCCCGCGACCGTCGCAAAGCCGACCGTCATCAAAATGAAAATTTCCGAACGGCTCATCTTTTTCAGATAGGGTTTCACCAAAATCGGCGCTTCGGTCATACCCATAAACACGTTCGCCGACACCGCCAGCGAGGTCGCCCCGCCAAGCCCCATGAAGCGGCGGAAGACAAATGCAAACCCCTTCGTAATCCAGCGCAAAATCCGCCAGTGCCAAAGGATCGCAGACAAAGCTGCCACAACAATAATCAAGGGCAATAAGTGGACTGCAAAGATCGGTCCCGGCTGGCCGGTTATCTGCTCCCAGCCTGCCTGCGTACCAAAGACCGGACCAAACACGAATTCCGTGCCATAGGCCGTTGCCGCGATCAGGCCGTCAACAACATTATTCGCCGCAAATAAGCCATTTCGCACCACAGGCACGCCAAACA
>CAZXTI010000190.1:0-2124 GCA_964643565.1 uncultured Hyphomonas sp.
CGCGGTCAAGGCCATGCGCCCTGACCAACAGCGCCTCGTGCAACTGACCTATGATGGTTTCGCCCGCAATGGCGCAACACTTAATGGACCGGACAAGGCCCGCTACGCCGCAATCAATAAGCGCCTCTCCGAGCTGCACACTAAGTTTGCAAATAACGTCCTCCATGATGAGGAGAACTATGTCACCTATCTCACTGAAGATCAGCTTGGCGGCTTACCAGACAGCCTCGTAAAGGCAGCTGCCGCAGCTGCCGAGGCACGCGGGCAAGAAGGCAAGTACGCCGTCACCAATACGCGCTCGTCAATGTCACCCTTTCTGACCTATTCAACTGAACGCGACATTCGCAAAACCGTCTGGACCAATTATTACAGCCGCGGCGACAATGGCGACGCATATGACAATAACGCCCTCATCGCCGAAATCCTGAAGTTACGCGACGAACGCGTTGGCCTGCTCGGCTATGACAATTACGCCCAGTGGCGTCTTGAAAACCGTATGGCCGTGACCCCTGAACGCGCATTGAACCTGATGGAAGCCGTCTGGCCTGCCGCAATTGCACGGGTGGCTGAAGAGGTTGCAGACATGCAGGAAATCGCTGATTCTGAAAATAGTGGGATTGTGATCGAGCCGTGGGATTACCGCCTTTATGCGGAGAAGGTTCGCAAGGCGAAGTATGATTTGGATAGTGATGAGGTGAAGCGGTATCTCCAGCTGGATAAGCTGACGGACGCCATGTTCTACGTTGCCGGTGAGTTATTCAACTTCCAATTCACCCCTGTGCCTGACGGTTCTGTGCCGACATTCCACGAGGATATGGGCGTTTGGGAGGTAACGGATAAGACAAGCGGCGCGCACATTGGCCTCTGGTATCTGGACCCCTTTGCGCGCACGGGTAAACGCTCTGGCGCATGGGCCAATTCATACCGTAGCCATGAGACATTTAATGGAAAGAAAACAGTCCTCTCGTCGAACAATTCCAACTTCATAAAAGGGGCTGCGGGTGAGCCGGTTTTGGTTTCCTGGGACGATGCGACGACTTTCTTCCACGAATTCGGCCATGCCCTGCATGCGCTTGCTTCAAATGTCGAATACCCGACCTTGAACGGCGGTGTGCGCGATTATACCGAGTTCCAGTCGCAGCTTTTGGAGCGCTGGTTATCCACTGATGAGGTGATCAATAATTACCTCACGCATTATGAAACCGGCGAGCCAATTCCAGCTGCGCTTGTCGCCAAGATCAAGAATGCTTCGACCTTTAATCAGGGCTTCGGAACGACCGAATATCTCGCCTCTGCGCTGGTCGATATGCGCTATCACACGACCGACCCAGAGGGCATTGACCCTGACACATTCGAGCGCGAAACGCTTGAGGCATTAGGTATGCCGAGCGAATTGCCGATGCGCCACCGCTCCACCCATTTCGGGCATATCTTCTCTGGCGAAGGATATTCTGCCGGTTATTACGGATATATGTGGGCCGACGTTCTGACAGCTGACGCGGCTGAAGCCTTCACTGAATCTCCCGGTGGCTTCTACGATAAGGACGTCTCCGCCAAGCTCGTCGAGCATCTGTTCGCCCCGCGCAATGCGATTGATCCGGGCGAAGCATACCGCGCCTTCCGTGGACGTGACGCTGACATTGGTGCGCTGATGCGCGACCGTGGCTTCCCTGAACCGGAGTAAGCAAATGGCCGATACAGACAAGATCGAGGCGGCAGCATTTCGCCGCCTCCTCTCCCATCTCGACGCACGCAAGGATGTGCAGAATATCGACATAATGATATTGGCGGACTTTTGCCGGAATTGCTTAGCCGACTGGTACCGCGAAGCGGCCGAGGCTGAAGGCGTGGAGATGAGCAAGGACGCCGCGCGCGAGCGGATTTATGGAATGCCTTATCCAACATGGAAGGAGCGCCACCAATTGCCCGCAACCGAAGAACAGCTCGCCGCGATGAAGGCCCGCAAACAGACGCCCGGAAAGCATTAAGCTCCCCGCAAAATTGGCGAAGTGGGAATCCCATTGCGGGCTAAGTGGGATGCCGATTTTCGAGTGGGATGTTTTCGCCAAAAACCTAGTTCGGACGCACTCTCAGGATTTTGCTGGTCGGCGTCTCTTTGACCTC
>CAZXTI010000190.1:2224-3885 GCA_964643565.1 uncultured Hyphomonas sp.
AAGTGGACGAGCGATTGCTCGGTTTCTGGATAAGCCTCAAACGGGGAAATGCGCCCGCCAGAATAATCAATTCCATAGGAGACAGTCGGCCAGCCATAATTTTTGCCGGATTGGATATGATTGATCTCGTCTCCGCCCGCTGGCCCGTGCTCATTTGCGAGGAGGCGCCCATCAGCGGCCAACAATATCCCTTGCGGATTGCGATGCCCGAACGAGTAAATCTCTGGCAACGCATCGCCGGAGCCTGCAAATGGATTATCAACCGGAACCGATCCATCTGTGTTCACGCGAACCGTTTTGCCAAAATGTGTCCCTAGGTCTTGCGCCTTTTCGCGGAAATGGAACGCCTCGCCGACGGGCATGGCCAGTGTTCCGTCCGGCAGGAAAGCGATGCGCGCGCCATAATGATTGCCTTGCACGCGCGCTGGACTTGCAAGGAACAGCTCTTGTAATTCGCCAAGCACGCCGCCTTCATATCGCGCGCGAACGAGGCGCAGCGTGTTCTTTCTCTCGCCCACTTTTGCCGCATAGGAGAGATAGATATAGCTGTTTGTTTCAAACGCTGGATCGAGCGCGACGTCGAACAGGCCGGCTTGCAAACCATTGCCATGATGAACAGGGTATTCTGGTAGTGTGTTGAAGTCTTTGACGATTGTGTGCGTTCCATCCGCGCCAATATGCTTCAGCTTGCCCGTGCGCTCGGTGACCAACATGTCGCCATCTGACAGGAAAGCGAGCGACCATGGGTGGTCCAGATCGCCGGCGACCGTCTCGATTGTGTAATTGATCGGGCCTGCCTCGGCGCGGCCTGCTTCTATGCTGGTCTTCTCGCCAACAGATGATGCCCCGCCATCGGAACAGGCGGCGAGCATAGCCAGAGCGAATAGTCCTGCTGTCCAAGCGATGCGTTTCATGGCCGATGCCTCCCATATTCTCGCATAGACTAACCGATTTGCGCGTGGTGTGGCGAAATTTTTTCCATGACTGGACCAATGCCCCCTATTGCGCGTAGACTCAGCGCAAAGCAGGGAGGCGATTATGCCTAAATTTGTGCGCGTCATTCTCGCCTTTCTGGCGGGTATTTTCACGGCCTACCTTATTGGCGTCAGCCTGAATTCACAGTTTGTTATCGCAGCGCATGGCGTGCCTGTCGGACTTGGTGATCGGTTGAATATGACCGCGTTCGATCTCTCCAGCATGGTGCTTTATCTAGTGATCATCGCGGTCGGCTTCTTCATCGCTTTCCTGATCGCAGGTTTGTTGAAGCGCCTACTACCGGGACTAGCTGGCGTGGCTTACCCAATCGCGGGCGCAGCGGCGATCGGCGTCGCGCTTGGCCTCATGTATATGCAATTTCAGACTGTGCCTGTCAGCGGCGCACGCAGTATGTTTGGCTTTGCCGCACAAATGCTTGCGGGCGGATTTGGGGGCTGGGTGTTTGGGAAAGTTGGGAACCAGCAAACGGCCCGGAATGTTTGAGATTGAAGAAGATAGCATTCGCGTGTCTTTTCAGTGGGTCCTCGGTGACACTCATCCATTAGAAAAGTCAATACAAGCCGCGACTAGGGCGAAGCATAGATACTTAATTACAATATTAGGTCGACTTGCCGCCTATGGCCTAACTCTGTTGGTTGTCAGGCTTTTACTTCCAGAAGCTGACT
>CAZXTI010000191.1:0-3880 GCA_964643565.1 uncultured Hyphomonas sp.
CCCGCGTTCGGCGCGAATATCTTCAAGACGGCGTTTGGCATATGTCCCCGGCGCTTTGCCATAGGTCTTCTTAGGCATTTTGCGCGCAGGGATTTTCTTGCCTGACTTCTTGCGCAACCATTTGTGCCAAGTAGGCCACCAAGACCCAGCATGCTCCTCGGCACCATGGAGCCACTCATCGGCTGACCCGGGCAGGGCGCTATTTGTCCAATGCTGATACTTCTTCGCATCAGGATGGTTCACAACGCCCGCAATATGGCCAGAGCCAGCCAGAACAAACGTACCCGGTCCGCCAAACGAGGTTGCGGTTTTATAAACGGACTGATAGGGGCAGATATGATCGTCGCGCCCGGCTTGAACAAAGACCGGAACCTTAATGTTAGACACGTCGAGCGTCTGTCCAAGCACCTTAAATGTCCCCTTGGCCAGTGCATTCTCGCCGTAAAGTTCCTTCAGATAAGTGCGGTGGGTTGGCCCCGGAATATTCGTCTGGTCGCCATTCCAGTATAGCAAATCAAAGGGGCGTGGCTTTTCGCCGAGCATGTACTGGTCGATCACATATCGCCAAACGAGATCAACGGGGCGGAGCCAATTAAATGTCTCGGTCATGCTCTCGCCCGGCATGATGCCGTTATTCTTCTCGATCAGGTCTTCGACATAGTCCATCGCATAAGTATCAGTGAAGATACTCAAATCTCCGGCATCCTCAAAATCCATTTGCGAGGCGAAATAGGTCGCAGATTTAATCCGCTTGTCGCCCGTCTGCGCCATATGAGCGAGCGCCGAGGTGAGCATTGTGCCGCCAATGCAATACCCAACTGCATTGAGCGATTTTGTCTTCGCCGCTTTCAAGGTCGCATCAACAGCTGCATATGCGCCGTGCTCGATATAGTCGCCCCATGTGTAAGACTTGGTTGTTTCATCCGCCGAGCGCCACGAAACAACGTACACAGAATAGCCCTTATCGCGCAGCCAGCGCACCATTGAGTTTTCTTTGCGCAGGTCGAGAATGTAAAACTTGTTGATCCAGGGCGGGAAGATAAGAAGCGGTTTCGCGTAGACTTTATCAGTGGAAGCTTTGTAGTGGATAAGCTCAATCAGGTCATTTCTGAAAACAACCTTCCCCTTAGCTGTCGCTACATTTTCGCCGAGCTTGAACGCGCGTTTGTCGGTATGGCTGATAGAGAGCTTTCCGCCGCCATCCTTCACGTCTTTTCTAGCGCGGCGCAATCCGTCAACAACACTGTCGCCGCCCGTTTCGAGCATTTTGCGCAAAGCCTTCGGATTGGTCGCGAAAAAATTCGTTGGAGAGAATGCGTCTATGGCTTGTTGGGTGAAGAATTTCGCCTTTTGTTTTTTCTGGTCATCCATATCAGAGGCGGCATCGAGCAAGGACATCAGCCAAGTGCTGTTTAACTCATAAGTGCTTTTAATCATGCCAAGCATGGGGTTTTGAGACCATTCCGGATCAGAGAAGCGGCGGTCGGAACTTGTCCCCTGCGCGCTTGCTGGGTTGGCCGTCGCCGCCCATTGCATCATTAACCCCTGCCAAAGCTCCATATTTGCCTGCATAAGTCCGGCGGGGTTTTTTGCGAGCGATTGACCAAGTTCTGCGAAACAATCGCTAATGCCGAGGGGGTCATTCGGGCCATTTTGCAGGCCGCCAGCGCCATTTGAGCCCATTATGTCGGTCAGCAGGCCGTGGCTTTCACGCATTGCGGCCGCCATATTCTGCATCAACTGCTGCAATTGTCTGGGGTCTTGTGAGGCAAATAGTTCAAACAGCGAGCGACTCGCCGTAGATTTACTGCCATTATTTGAACGAACCGACATCGACCCTGCTTTAAACCTCGCACTTCAGCGTGAATGAGCATATAAGTGAAAATGATGGTTAATTCGTGTTGATCAAGTGGAAATCTGAGTGCGACGGTTAATAATTCCTTTGGTGTTTTTGTTAGGCGGCTGTGTGTCGCTTGACGACGTGGTGGGCGGTATCGCCAATACCCCGGACTGGTTTCAGGAAAAACGCGTTGAGATACGCGGCGAAGGCTACCCGGATTTTTCTTCCGTGCCAGCAGCCGGAGATGCCAAAGCCGATGGAATAAACCTCAGTGAAAAAGAAGCCCGCACGCGCGCGCTGCAGGCGAGTTTTTTAAAAGATGAGCGAACTGCACCGCCAGATATAAGCGAAGCTGATATGGCAGCGAGCGTTGCTGATATGCGTAAGTTGTTAGAACTTCCAAGGTCTGCCTTTAACGATGTCCTGACTGATCAACAGATCGAAGCTCTCCGTAAGAAACTCCGTGCGCCGCCAGTCGTGAAATAGCCGAGGCAGCCGCCTATGATAAAATTGGGAATAGCAGGCCTTGGGCATGTTGGCTGCGGGTTAATTGGGCTTGTTGAGCGGCAATCAGAATTACGTTTACCGGGGCAGGTTTCCATCGCAGGCGTTTCAGCGCGCAGTAAAACTCGCAAGCGGCCTTGTGACATATCGCAGTATAATTGGTTTGATGATCCCGTCGCACTGGCAACTGATCCGGACATCGATGTGTTCGTTGAACTGATCGGCGGAGATGAGGGCGTTGCGAAGGATGCCGTTTTGGAGGCGCTGAAATCAGGTAAACCCGTGGTGACGGCAAACAAAGCATTGTTAGCTATCCATGGCCCACTGATTGCCAGCACTGCCGAGGAACATGGCGCAGCGCTTTTGTTTGAGGCGGCCATTGCGGGCGGTGTTCCGGTTGTCAGCGCATTGCGCGATTCGCTCACAGGCGTTCAGGTGAACCGCGTTTCTGGCATTCTAAACGGCACGTGCAACTACCTGACGACACAGATGTTTGAAACCAAGCTTGCTTATGAGGCTGTGCTGGAAGATGCAAAAGCGTTGGGGTTTGCCGAGGCCGATCCGACTTTAGATGTATCGGGCATGGACGCGGCTCATAAAATTGCGCTCCTGTCCGCGATAGCGTTCTCCGCGGAAGTGGATTTTTCCAAAGTCGACATATCAGGTGTTGAGGCCATTGAGTTGGTTGATCTTAACTATGCCGACCGGCTTGGATTTGCGATCAAGCTGATTGCAGAGGGCGTCCTCACTGATGAGGGTATAATTTGCCGGGTTGAACCTAAAGCGATCCCGCATAATCACCCATTGGCGCGTGTGAATGGAAGCCTGAATACGGTTCGTATCGAGGGTGCCGGGCTTGGGGCTGTAAGTTTAACAGGGCCGGGGGCTGGCGCAGGGCCGACGGCGAGCGCCGTGATGGGGGATATCGGTAAACTTTTCCATCCCGTAACGCGTCCTCCTTTTGGAAGAGCGCCGCACCATAAACAACATAAATTTATCGCCCAATCAGGTAATGAGGCGACCCCATGGTTTATCCGGTGCCTGCTTGATGACAAATCTGGCGCGCTGGCATCGCTAACAGATGTGTTTGCGCGCGCGGGCGTCTCCATTGACAAGATGCTGCAGGATGCTTCAGGGGATGCAGGCGCTGCGCCTCTAGCAATCTTGACTCATGCCTGCGCTCGTGACGTTGTGCTGCGGCTTGTGTCTTTAATGGAAGAATTAGACACAATTCATGGTACGCCGCGAATTGTCAGAATTGAAATTGGCCAGTACGAGAGTCATTGAAGTGTAAGGGGAATTTATGACCGAGAACAAACTAACATCATCCATTGCGGATGCTATGGTGCATGTGACGGAACTTGCAGCGATTGCAGCCTCAACTGAGGTTGGACGCGGCGATGAGAAGCAAGCAGATCAGGCTGCCGTCGATGCAATGCGCACCGCGCTAAATGCCGTCGAGATGCAAGGACGCATCGTTATCGGCGAGGGTGAGCGCGACGAAGCACCGATGCTCTATATCGGCGAAGAAGTCGG
>CAZXTI010000192.1:0-3860 GCA_964643565.1 uncultured Hyphomonas sp.
GCGTGCCCTGCACAGCGAGCTCCGTTGTCACCGTGCCAGAACAGCAAAGTGAAAGCGTCGCTGCGGCCATCGCCTCGAACCGTTCGCTATCATCCTCCAGCAAGTCCCAACCCTGCGGCAAATCCCGGAACAAGTCTTGGAACTCATCCCTGACATTGGACGCAGGCGCGATGCACACCTTCAAATCTGGCCGTGCAACTGAAAGCGCTTTAGCCGCGTTCATGAGAACCGGCGCCACCCTTGATATCTCAGCGCTGCGGCTCCCCGGAAGCAACAACACCATCGGCTCGTCTTCAGATATGCCTCGGCGCGCACGAAACGCATCCCCGCTCAGTCGCGTCTGACGTGCGAGCGCTGGCTGGCCCACCACAGTCACATCCAGTCCGTGCGGTTCGTAAAATGGCACCTCAAAATGATGGAGGCACATGAGGTGATCGACGCAAGCCGCCAGCGTTTTAGCGCGCCCCGGACGCGTCGCCCAAACCTGCGGCCCAACCAGCTTCAACAGCCTGATAGATGGATCTTTCGCGCGCACCTTTTTAGCCACGCGTAAACTCAGCCCCCACGAGTCGACGAGGATGGCTGCTTCCGGCTTAAAGTCTAGAATATCGTCAGCAATCTGGCTGCTTATGCGCTGCACATCTCCATAGGCCAACAGCCCTTCCCATAAGCCCAAAACGTCCATCGGGCTAAGGTCTATCGGGCCGGCCTGTGTACACGCACTCAGCGCTTTGCCACCTGCTGATCGAATACTGACACTGGAATTAGCGCGCTTTATTGCATCAACAACTTCTGCGCCAAACACGTCTCCGGACGGCTCACCTGCCGTGAAGTATAAGCGCATCACAAGAGGTCGCCTGTATCTGTCAATCCAACGATAAACACGCCCGCTTCATCAGCAAATGCAATTGTTTCGCGCCGATCAACAATAATCGACGCACCCGCCTTCAATCCAATTCCTGCCAGCCCTGCGCGCGCTGCCAGTTCAACCGTGCGCACACCAATTGCTGGAAGGTCTAGTCTTAGATCCTGATTTGGTTTAGGCCGTTTGACCAATACACCCAGCCTGTCCGGTCGACTACCTTGATAGGTAACATCAATCTCGGCGGCGCGCGCCAGCATAAGGTCCGTGCCCTCTTGTGCTTCAACAGCCGTAACAAGACCCGCGCAAACAACGCAGCCCTGCCCAATATCTTCGCCGCCAATAACGCCCGCGACATGCCAAGCCTTCGCGATATCCTTTACAGCCTGCGCATCAGGCTCTGCCCGCGTCAGAACGCCTTGCGGACACAATAGTTCAGGATAGGCTGTCTGCCCGCCCAACACCTTAAAGCCTGCCTCCTGAAACGCCTCAGCAAACACTGAGAGGCTATCCCCATCGCCCTTTGCGGCCGCCTCGGCAATTTTCGGTAGCAACGTCTGCCCAGCCGCATCAAAACGGATGGACGAGAAATCTGGCCGAATGACATATCCGGCAAAAACTACGCCGTCACAATTTGCCTGCTTCAATGCTTCAAAAGCGCCGCCGACCTGGCCGACATTTAGTTCAACGCCCGGATAAGCCTTCAGCGCTTCGTCTGCCAAGCCTTGTAGTCTCATGACGAAGACCGCCTCGCCACGCGCAAGGCATGCCTTTGCAATAAGGCCGGGCAAATTTCCTTTGCCTGCGATAATTCCAAGTGGGCGTGTCATCTTCCCTTATTCCGGCAAGGTAAGTTCAAGCTCTTCGTAAGTCTCAATAAAGCTTAGTATATCTCGGACTTCTTCGCTATCGCTGAAGGTTTCTTTCGTATCAGCAATGCGTTCGGCAAATTTGCCTTCCTTTGCAAATAGCATCCGATAAGCGGCGCGCAGATCATGGATATTCTTGCGCTTAAATCCCCGGCGCTTCAGACCAACCAGATTCAGCCCCAGCAGATAAGCGCGGTTTCCAAGCACATATCCATAAGGGATAACGCTGCGCCCAATCATTGCCCCGCCCGCAATGAAGGCGTGCTTTCCAACACGGCTAAACTGTTTGACCGCAGCAAGTCCGCCCATCCAAACCTGCTCTTCGACATGAACACTGCCGCCTAATGTCACCTGATTTGCAAACACGCATTTATCTTCCACATGGCAATCATGGGCGATGTGAACGCCGACCATGAGCAGGCAATCATTCCCGACATAGGTGAGTTCACCAAGCTTGGGCGAGCCTGTGTGGATTGTGACATGCTCTCGGATAATGTTGCGCGCGCCAATCTCTAGGCGGCAGTTTGGCGTGTCTTCGACGCCAAGAATTTGCGGTGGCTGCCCAATGACAGCGCCTGGAAATATCTCGCAGCCCGCGCCAATTTTCGTACGCCCGGAAACTGTAACCCCATTGTGGAGCTTTACCCCATCGGCCAACTCAACATCTGGTCCAACGACACTGAACGGGCCGATTTGCACATCATTGCCAAGTTTTGCACCGTCAGCAATGATTGCGAGGTCGTGAATGCCAGCGCTCATTTCGATTTGTCTTTCCGCGCTTGATTTTTTAGCCAGATCAGTTCGCGCTGCCATTTGCGGATGGGCTTCGCTGGTGCGCCTGCCCATACTTCTTTATCTGGAACACTTGTCATAACAGCGCTTCCTGCAGCAATTTGCGCGCCATGTCCCACCCTTATATGATCGACCAGTCCAACGCGCCCGCCCATGCGCACATTATCACCGATCACCACCGAGCCAGAAATACCAGCATAGGCCGCCATAACAGTATTCCGCCCGATAATCGTATTGTGCCCAATATGGCATTGATTATCCATCTTTGAGCCTTCCCCAATAATCGTGTCATCCAACATACCGCGATCGATACTCGTGTTCGCACCGATCGTCACATGGGCCTGTATAATCACACGGCCAAAATGAGGAATATCCTGCATCGGCTGGTCCTGTAGCGGCATCAATCCAAAGCCGGCTTCACCGAGCCGCGCGCCAGACTGGATCCGCACGCCATTACCAATCAGGCTAAACTGGATACTGACATTCGCGCCGATCTCACATGCAGCGCCGATTTGAACGCCCGGCCCAATGACGCTATTTGGCCCAATCCGTGAACCTCGCCCAATTGCTGCGCCTTCGCCAATAAAGACACCGGGCGCGATATCGGTCTCGGCATGTAAATTTGAAGCGTCGCTGATGCCCTCGGAGGCAAATGTACGCGGCTTAAACATCTTCTGCGCAGCAGCGAAGAAAGCCTCCTTCGGGCGCTGCGTCACTAGAAATGAACCGGCCGCAAACATTCCCGCCTCAGGTGGAGCTGGCACAAGACAAAGCCCCGGCTGTACCGCGCGATCCGTTGTTTTTATATGTTTGAAATCTTCAACAAAACACAGATGACTCTCACGCGCATGGGCAAATGAGGAAAGCCCGGTGATCTCTCTATCTGGGAGATCACCGGGCATAGACCCAATTTCAGAAGCTATCGATTGTGTCGTTAGCGTAGCTTGCCGAAGGTAGAAGCGTGTATCAACGGCCATGCTGCCAATACTCGCCGCGCCCTATTGAACTGTCTGCGGCGGCGCCTGAATACGTGCACGGGTCACTGTAAAGCTCGACCGACGTGAATTCATTTTCGAGATTACCGTGCTGGTCACGTCAAGGTTTGGCGCGGAATAAGCAACCGATGAACGCTCAAGTATAACCTGTGCTCCGCGTTCGTTGGCAACTTCCTGAAGAACCGGCTGAAGAACCTTAAAGAACTCAGTCCAAGCCTCCTGCTCAGTTTGCGCCAGTTCAGCCTGACGAATTTGTCCCTTTTGCTGAAATGATGCACGCTTGCGACCAAACGATTCTAGCTGTCCTCGCAGTGAAGAATCCGCAGCCAACGCTTCACGCGT
>CAZXTI010000193.1:0-2240 GCA_964643565.1 uncultured Hyphomonas sp.
AGAAGCGGCCATGCAATGCGATCTTTTGTGTCTACTGTCACGAACTGCTCATCTTTGCTTTCTGCTTGGCTATTATCGCCGTCCAGGCATCCTCAAGCAAGCGTTCGGGTGTCCTCAGCGCATTGAGCACATGGCATCGCGCAGGATCATCCTCTGCGATTTGCAAAAAAGCCTGCCGCACAGAGCTATGAAATGCCAATGGCTGGGTTTCAAAAGCATCCAAAGCAAGGCCGCGGGCTTTACGTCGTTCCAGCAAGGCCTCAGGCTCCGCATCGAGGATTAATGTCAGGTCGGCGCGCGTATCGCCAAGCGTTGTTGCCTCTAAACTGCGAAGAATGGCCATCGGCACACCGTCTGAAGCGCCCTGATAGGCGAGCGTCGAGTCTGCAAAACGATCCGAAATAACCCATGTCCCCTTTTCCAGGGCAGGCCTGATTTTATGCTCCAGATGGTCCACACGCGCCGCATTGACCATCAGGGCGGCCGCAAATGGGCTAATCGGCGTCTCAGCGGGCGGATTTAGCACAAGATCCCGAAGTTTCTCCGCCAGCGGTGTCCCGCCAGGCTCGCGCGTGCTGATCGCGTCGATACCATTTTCAGCGCACCGCGCCATCAGTGCTTTCATAAGCGTCGACTTACCAGAGCCTTCGCCGCCTTCAAGCGTGATGAATAATCCGTGCATTCTATGTCTCATCTGAAGGCGCGATCATCCGGCTAACGCCCTCAAAGACCCGCCCCATGAAACTCAATTTATCAACATCAGACAGCGTGACAACCGGCGTTGTCAGTTCGGGCTGCCCCGGAATAGTAACGACCAATTTCCCAATTTCTGTACCTGCTTTGATCGGCGCTTCAAGTGGCCCATCAAATACGATTTCAGTTTTCGCATCATTAAACGCGCGTTTGTGCGCGCTAATGCTGATGGGCTCCTTCATCGTGACTGCAACCTGCCTTTGCACGCCAAGCCAGACCGGCAAATCCGCCAGTGGCTCGCCGACGCGGTCAATGGTTTTGGTCTCAAACGCGCTAAAGGCGATACGGAACATCCGGTCGCTTTCTTGCGTACGGCGCGCTTGCGTCTCAAGCCCGTTTAAAACGATGATCCGGCGCACCCCGTCAACTTCGCCTGAAAGCGTTACGCCGTAGCCAGATTGTGACAGGTGTCCGGTTTTCAGTCCGTCCACACCATCAACCTTGCCCAGAAGCGGATTGCGGTTGGTCTGCGTGATCCCGTTCCACTCATAAGACGTTTCATTATAAAAAGCGTAGTATTCCGGGAATTGACTGATCTGGATGCGCGCAAGCTTGCCAAGATCAACGGCAGAAATCCGGTGATCCTCATGATAAAGCCCTGTGGAATTTTTAAATGTCGCAGATTCCAGCCCCAATTCGCGGGCAAGGGCGGTCATTTCTTCAGCGAATAGTTCTTCAGTGCCAGCCAGTCCTTCAGCAACAACAATGCAAGCATCATTGCCAGACAGAACAATAATGCCGCGCAATAGCTCCGCGATTGTTGGTTCATCGCCAATCGCAAGCCCCATCGTTGAACCGCCAGACGCAAACCCGCCTTTGCGCCATGCGTTTTCGCTCGTCAGGAAGGTGTCGGTTAGTGTGAGTTCGCCGGTCGCCAAACGGTCGAAGATGATTTGCACGGTCATCATCTTCGTCATCGACGCTGGCACCATCAGCGCATCACCATTCTTGGAGTAGAGGATTGCGCCGCTATCATAATCCATAATGACGGCATGTGTCGCATCGGTCTTGATCAGAGATTCATCGAGCTGCGCAAAAGCCGGAAAGGCGGTGAGCGCGAATAGGAATATAAATTGGAGTCGTCGGTACATGGCAGACCTCGCTAAAAGATGAGGCCGAATCACGAACCCCTTTCATATAGAATATGAAAGGGGCAGTGTGACGCAAAGGTCAATTGTGCAGGCAGGGTTTTAGGGCGCGGTGATGACAAGCCCTCGACCCATGCCTTGATTGGCCAGTTGATCCCGAAGATTTTCCGCAGAATGGCGATCGTTCAGAGGTCCTGCAACGATCCGGAAATAATCAGTTCCGTTCACATTAGCTGGCACAATTCCAATATTTGGCAGGCGTCCACTCAGCGTTTGGTACATGCGCTGCGCATTGCCAATGTCTGAGAAAGAGGCGAGCTGCACCATAAATTGACCATCACCAGCAGGCGCTTGGGCATAGATCGGTGCTTTTGTCGGCGCAGGTTGCGCAACAGGAAG
>CAZXTI010000193.1:2340-3843 GCA_964643565.1 uncultured Hyphomonas sp.
GCTTCCTGCGTCACAGCAGCTTCTGAGGATGAAAAGCTCAAAGGCGCGGCATCTGCGACCGTACGTGCGCCCCCTGCCCCATAAAATGTATCGGGCTGATCAGGATAGCGAAACTCGGTACGACGGCTACCTTCGACTGGCGCAGGCGCTGTCGGTGCACTTTTTGAAGATTTACGTTTGCCAAAAGAAAAACGCTTTTTTTTCGGCTTACTTGCTTTAGCAGGCACAGGCGTAGCAGTTTGCGTGCGCGGCGCTGGTGTATTTCCGGAAGATGAGAAAACGATGGGTGCGGGTTGACGCTTCTTAGCGTAAGCGGCGGGCGCGATTGCTCCAGTTACAGTCAGGCTGGTTGCCAACATGAAAGCCGTGCGGAGAGATACGGCGCGCTTTTTAATATTTACTCGGGTCATTCTGGTCCCTCAATACTATATATGTTTACCCTGCTTCTTGCGGGTATGGCGGTGAGATTCTACGCCGCCACGAATTCTGTTTACCAAAACCAAATTCAGGTTTGGTGAATCCAAACAAATAATCTGCCCCCTAACCTTCAGACCCTATTAAGTATTTTCATTCGAAGAATACGGCGAAAACATGACAAGCGCGAAAAGGGGCTTGCTTTTTCTCGCAGCTTAGAAGAATAAGGCATGGCTTCTGCAGCGGGCAGGTGGCAGAGTGGTTGAATGCGGCGGTCTTGAAAACCGTTGAACGTGCAAGCGTTCCGGGGGTTCGAATCCCTCCCTGCCCGCCATTTCCTCTAGATTACGGGGCAAAAACAAAATTCTCTTGTAGCAGGTAACCCAAGAATAAAGCCCGGTTCCCCAGATAACATACCGCCAACTGAACAGGTTCACTTTTAATGCTTTTTAGATTGATGAGAGGCCGAAGAGTGATTTTCACCGTCGATCGATTGCTCTCAGAATCTGAAATAAATGGGGAGAATCAGGCAGGAACTATAGATCAGTTAATTACTGAGCTGAAGCTAAACGAAGATGAAGGTAAACTCGTTTTCGCATATGTTTGGTCCCATCAGATACTTTTAAGAAACTTTGGTTTGGAAGAAGTACAAGAGTTTGAGATTAACTTTTATAATGTGCGGCGGCTGCCATCTTTTTTGTTAAAAAGTGCGAATTATCCAGAGCCGTCACATAATCAAGATTACGATTTCTTTGAAGGTTTTGTGAAAGTTAAAGTTGATCCTAAGAAAGCCACAGTGACGTTGTCTAAAGACTAACAAAGGGTGCTGTCATGTGTGGACGGCCCCGTTTCAGCAAGGATAAATTTCAAGTTTTGTTGATTTCCGCTTCCCCAGCGAAAGTTGGGGTCCATGGCGTCAAAGACCGCATCGCAATGCCATGGATCCCAATGTGGACACCCGTGGGCGTTGGGATAGTCGGGAAGGAAGGCAACAAAACTTATCCAACACCTTCGCACCTCAATGCATACTCCCATTTCTTCTCTCAGGATAAAGCGGTGTCCGGACCGACCTGACATTTGAGGGAAGAC
>CAZXTI010000194.1:0-3813 GCA_964643565.1 uncultured Hyphomonas sp.
CACGCGATGCGATTTATGCATCGGTTGGCGGACAAAGCCCGCAAAGCCTGATCAATGAGATGGCGAGCGCGATCTATCAGGGCGAGCGTGATGTTGTGTTGATCGGGGGTAGCGAAGCGCTTGGTGCAATGAAGGCGGCAAAGCGCGCTGGGATTTCCTTAGACTGGAACGCGGAAATAGACGGCACATTAGAAGATCGCGGGCTTGGGTCTTTGCTGTTGAACCGCGCCGAGATCAAACATGGGTTGGTCGTGCCAGCGTATTTTTACGCCCTGTTTGAAACGGCCTATGCGCACGATCAGGGGCATAGTTGTTCAGCGCATCGCCGCGCCATGAGCGCGCTGTTTGCACCTTTTTCTGAAACGGCTTCAAACAATCCGTATGCGCAGTTTAAGACGGCGCGAACGACAGATTTCCTTGCGACGCCGTCAAAGGAAAATTATGCGTTTGCTGACCCATATCTCAAATGGCATATGGCGCAGGACGCGGTGAACATGGCAGCCGCGGTCGTGATGATGAGCAGCGAGAAAGCTGACGCGCTTGGGATTGATCCGGCCAAGCGGGTCTATCTGCATGGCAGCGGCGAAGCGCAAGATGATTATATATCTTCGCGCCCTGACTTAACCGGATCATGGGCGATGCGCACGGCGCTTGGGCGCGCGCTGGAACAGGCGGAAAAAGACAGCGCCGATCTATCAGTTCTGGATTTATATTCCTGCTTTCCAATTGCCGTCTTTTCGAGCACCGCGGCACTGGGGATTGACTGGAAAACGGACAAGCGCAGATTTACGCAAACCGGCGGATTGCCCTTCTTTGGCGGACCGGGAAATAATTATTCGCTGCATGGTATCGCAAGCACGGCGGAAAGATTGCGCGGCGATCCGGGTGCCTTTGGCCTTGTGCTCGCCAATGGTGGATGGATGAGCAAGGAGGCCGCCGGGATATATTCGACTGCGCCATGCCGCGAATTTACCATTGCGCAGGCGGCGGCGCAGCCAACCACGCAAATTGCGTTAGATATGGAGCCGGGGGGCGGTGTGCTGGAAACATACACGCGCGTTCATGGCCGGAGCGGGCCGAGCCATGCGATTGCGTTTGGACGAACAGATGCGGGTAAACGCTTTATTGCCGTCAGCCGCGACGCGGAAACATTGGCACATCTCGGCAGGGATGAGCTTGCGATTGGCGCGCCAATGAGCGTGACCTCAGAAGCTGAGGTGAATACTTTCAAATTGGCCTAATCCCTGTCACACTCATCTCTATTAAGGGATATGTGATGCGAAAAATTCTTTCTTTTGTAATAGCGACAACAGGATTGGCTTTAGCGGCGTGCGCAAGTTTGGCGCCTGAGCCTTGCACTGGCGACTGGGTTAAATGGCGCACTGATCAAGTCACCCGTGACTTTCGCCGGGAGTTTTCAGGTGAGATGCGTAATCTCGCATCTTTTTCTCGCCAATTGGAAAACCCGTCTCCGTTCGTCCTGCTGCAAATGACAGCCCGGCTTGAAGGCTTCCAATCCATGGCGCGCGACTTTGCCGAAACAGTGATGCCTGAATTGCGCAGCGCGGTCGACCAATGCGGCACACCGACAAAATTTGTCGGCGCCTTTAGCGACCTCTTACGTGATGAGGGCGTAGACGGGCAAGTGCTCGACTGGGTGGAAGCCACCGCTAGCTTAGTTGAAGGTTATATTCCGACGGAATAAAACAATTATCATGCAAAGCAGCGAGCGTCTTAGCGCTCTCACTTATTGGGCGAGCACCAGAACACGCTTGATTGCTGCAAGATCCTCAAGACCGTCAACGCCATCAATCAGCACTTTGCATTCCTTGCGGATGTCGCTTTTCAGCAAGGCTTCCGTACGCGCATCATTCACGTCAATCTCGCCATCATGCTCTGGATAGAAATATTCCAGCGGGCGCTTTAGCACCCGGGCAATCTCATAAAGCTTGCCAGATGAAATGCGATTTACACCGCGCTCATATTTCTGGACTTGCTGGAATGTGATGTTGAGCAGTTTGCCCAAGCCATCTTGTGTTAACTTCAACTCGCGCCTAGCCGCTCGAACCTGAAGCCCGACATATCGATCTATGTCAGTCGGTTGTTTAACCGTATCTTTCGCCATGAGTGTTAACCCTCAGTGTAATAACGCTCTAGCGCAGGAACGGTGCCCCGCGTCCAGAGTGTTTGCCAACTCAAGATTATTTTCCTCGCCCTCATAGAAATAATCTCGGCTGTCATAACGAATACATTCGCGCTTAGCAAGCTTACCCCTGAGTAAGGATTTGACTAATTTGTGCACGCATAATGATGAACTTCGATCAAACAGAGAGAAAAAAGGCTCTTTTGCTTGTCTTGGGTATGTAAAAGTTCATGCAATTGCCCATTTCTCCTTACCTAATTAGGCAAATAGAGGTTATCATTCCCAGATTATGTTTCGCGTCGCTATTGTTCTCCTGATTTTTATTTTTCAAGCGTGGTTTTCCAGTGCACAGGAGCTGCCGCCGCGCGACTTACTTGCGTCACAACACGACGAACTTAATCGAATCAGTACGCAAGTGCCCGACGCGAGTGAAGAAAAACTGCTCGAATTACGCGAAACCGTTCGGGCGATTCGTGTTGAAACAGATGAGCGGATTGCTCCCCTGGATGTACGCCGTGCCGAACTCGAGGCGGACATTGCGCGTATAGATACAGCAGAAGGGGACCCGCCGCCCGGCATCCGGGAGTTACGCAATGCGCTGCAGGATGAGTTTGACGAGATTGACGCCGTCGTCGGCCAGTTGCAGCAGAACCTCGTTGAAGCCAACCGGCTATTAGTTGACATTGCGAATGCGCGCCGGACCGCATTTTACGCGCGCATTTTAGAGCGTGATAAAATGCCGTTCTCCAGGGAGGTTTTAAACCCGGCTTGGGGGTCGCTGCAAAACAATCTGGAAACGCTAAAAGCCGGTTATAATGGCTGGGATGCTTCGTTCGAGACAGGTGCGGATCGCCAATGGGCCTGGATTTCGATGTTGCTCAGCGCTGTCGCCGGAATCATCTTGTTGTGGCTATTTCCCCGCTGGGCCGAACGTAACCTTCTGGCGCGATATAATGAGTATGAAGCAACACCTCAGCGGCGCACGACGCTGGCGGCCCTGCGGTTCCTTATCCGGGTTGTCCCGGCTGTACTGGCAGGCACGATCGTCTATCAGGTTTTAGTTGCGAACGGGATTGTAACCGAAGAGACATCGAAACTTGTCGGGTCGATGCTGCTTGCGCTTGGCACGATCATTCTTGTCGAGGATATTGCCAGCATCGTCTTCGCGCCTAAGGCACCCCAATGGCGACTTATTCCGCTTGCGTCCAAACGTGCGGTCGCTGTTCGGTTGACGATTTTGGCGACCGTTGTCGTCTTCTCTGCCAATGCGGTCCTCATCAGATTGAGCGAATGGCTTGGCTCCTCGCGTGAACTTGTCGAATTTGGCAGCGCCTCGCTTTCAATTATCGGGGCGGGGCTGTTTTTTGCTTTAGCCCGCAAATCCTTATGGCAACAAATCGAGGAACGTAAGTTTAACGTCGATAAGGAGACGCAAGGCTTCTGGCGGGTTCTTCGTATTCTAACGGCGACGCTGGCGGTTCTCAGCGTGGCGGGGATACTGGTAGGGTATGTTGCTTTCGGGCGATTTGTTTTGACCCGGATGTATTTCTTGGCCTTCCTGTTTGTTGCAGCTTGGTTTGCGCGGGCTTTATTCGTGGATCTTGCAAACTGGATCGGTGCGCAAACAAACACCGAATCGGATGCGGCTCAGCTCGCAACACAGCCGCCCG
>CAZXTI010000195.1:0-3779 GCA_964643565.1 uncultured Hyphomonas sp.
CTGTAGACCACATCATCCAGCGCTCGGAATTCCTGACCACCTACACGCCTTACCAGCCAGAGATCGCGCAAGGCACGCTGACGACCTTGTTTGAGTTCCAGACACAGGTTGCAGCGATGACCGCGATGGATGTCGCCAATGCCTCCATGTATGACGGCTCAACCGCCTGCGCAGAAGCGGCCGTCATGGCTTGCCGTGCGACCCGCCGGAAAAAAGTCGTCCTCTCTGGCGGCCTCCACCCGCATTATGCCGAAGCAACGCGCACACTTTGCGAAGCTCAAGGCATTACCGTCGTCCAGCTTCCTGCCGCCATCGATGGCGAACTGGAGCTTGCCCAAAACGTAGATGGCGAAACAGCCTGCGTCATCGGCCAATCTCCCAACGTCTTCGGCACGGTCACAGATATGACCCCCGTCGCCGAAGCCGCCCATGCGCAAAAGGCGCTGTTCGTCTCTGTCTTCACAGAGGTGATGAGCCTTGGCATGGTCACGCCGCCGGGCGAAATGGGTGCAGACATTGCCGTGGGCGAGGGCCAATCAATCGGCAACCCGCTGACCTTTGGCGGGCCATATGTCGGCCTCTTCGCCTGTACACAAAAACTCGTCCGCCAAATGCCGGGACGCTTGTGTGGTGAAACGGTCGATGCAGACGGCAAGCGCGGCTTCGTGCTCACCCTGTCTACCCGCGAGCAACATATCCGCCGCGACAAAGCCACCTCCAACATCTGCACCAATGCAGGCCTCTGTGCCCTCGCATTCACCGCCCATATGACCCTGCTCGGCGATAAAGGGCTAACCGGCGTTGCCACCCTCAACCATGAAGCGGCTTGCGATCTGGCCGACGCGCTCGAAGCCATTGACGGCGTGGACCTGCTCACCCCGCGCTTCTTCAACGAGTTCGCGATCCGCGTTCCCGGCGGAGCAGGCGACGTGCTGGCAAAGCTCGAAGCTAAAGGCGTCCTCGGCGGCGTCCGCGCCTCACGCCTGTTCGGCTCCGGCAATGGCCTGGACGATGTCATCATCTGCGCAGCGACGGAATGTGTCACCGATGCAGATATTGCCGCCTATGCGGCAGCACTTAAGGAGGTTGTGTAATGACCATGAACACCCAAGGCCGTCCGACCGCGCCAACTCTTGTCTCCTCAAATGAAGACATGGCCACGACCTCCGGCTCGCGCGGGCTTCTTCAGCGCGAAGACCTGATCTTCGAGATCGGCACGCCAGACACAACCGGCGTCGACCTGCCAGCGCCCAAGGGACGGGCAAACCGTCTCGGCGGCGTTGCGCGTAAAGTCTCTACCGGTCTGCCGGGCCTCTCCGAGCCAGAAACCATGCGCCATTATGTGCGCCTCAGCCAGAAGAACTATGCCATCGACCTTGGCCTGTTCCCGCTTGGCTCCTGCACGATGAAGCACAATCCGCGCCTCAACGAGAAAGCCGCCCGCATGCCGGGCTTTGCCGATGTTCACCCGCTCCAGCCCCAAAGCAGTGTGCAAGGCGCATTGAAGCTGATCGATGAGCTGGCGGTATGGCTGAAAACCCTAACAGGCCTACCTGCTGTCGCGATGAGCCCGAAAGCCGGCGCCCATGGCGAGCTGTGCGGCATGCTCGCCATCCGCCAAGCTTTGATCGCGCGCGGCGAGGGCGACACCCGCACCCGCGTCCTCGTGCCTGCTTCGGCGCACGGGACCAATCCTGCCACCGCCGTCCAGTGCGGCTTTAAGGTTGACGAGATCAAAGCCGATGCGCGCGGCCGCGTCGATATGGAGGACTTCAAGTCAAAGCTGGAAGACACCTCCGACATTGCTGGCATCATGCTGACCAACCCAAACACGTGCGGCCTGTTTGAAACCGACATCAAGGAAATCGCGGACCTGATCCATGCAGCAGGCGGTTACTTCTATTGCGATGGGGCAAACTTCAACGCGATTGTTGGCCGGGTGCGCCCGGGTGACCTCGGCGTCGATGCGATGCACATCAATCTGCACAAAACCTTCTCCACACCCCATGGCGGCGGCGGCCCCGGCTCTGGCCCAACGGTCCTCTCCGAAGCCCTCGCGCCTTACGCGCCGCTCCCTTTCGTTGTCTCCGGCGATAACGGCTTTGAGCTGATCGAGCACGCTTCAGGCGAGGGCGCAGAGAGCTTTGGCCGCATGTGCGCCTTCCACGGACAGATGGGCATGTTCGTGCGGGCGCTGACCTATATGCTAAGCCACGGCACAGATGGCCTCAAACAAGTCGCCGAAGACGCTGTGCTGAACGCGAACTATATCCAAGCGCGCATGAGCGAGGTGATGACCCCTGCTTTTAAAGGCTATTGCATGCACGAGGCCTTGTTCTCCGATGCGTTCACCGCAGACGGGGTCGAGACGATCGATATTGCCAAAGCGCTGATCGATGAGGGCTACCACCCGATGACCATGTATTTCCCGCTTGTGGTGCATGGCGCGATGCTGATTGAGCCGACAGAAACCGAAAGCAAGGCAGAGCTAGACCGTTTCTGCGATGCGCTGACCAGTGTTGCAAAGCGCGCGGCATCATGCGATGAGGCCTTAAAAGGCGCGCCTTATCTGGCGCCAATGCGCCGTCTCGACGAAACAGCCGCCGCGCGTAAGCCGCGTCTGAAGTGGACGCCGCCTGCGCCTGAGGCCGTCGCGGCTGAGTAAATGGCGGGGGAGCCATAACAAAACAATGTGATCAGACGGGCAAAGTCTGGTCACATTCTTCTGTCTAAATCATAGCAAGTTCGCTCAAGGACTAGCGGATTTATGAATGAGAGCACATATTAGATAGATGAGCCGAGATAATCACGACTTACCTCCCAAAGACGAACCGCGCCTGACCGGATCCGGATTTGGCATTCTGGGAAATGGCGCGCGACTAATCGGGCGACAGGCGCTGGCTGTTATTGGCCTGCTAATGGTCATTCTGTCTGTGCCGATTGGCTTTCTCACGCCCTTCCTGCCGATTGGCCTGCCGATTGGAATATTCGGATCAGCTTTGCTCGCGCGCAACTCTGTCTGGGGCCAGCGCTTTGTTCACTATTTGCTGGTTAAATATCCGCGTCTAGAATCAATCTCACCGGACTGGCTGCTCAAGATGATTTTAGGCAAAGAAAAAACGGACTAACCAAGCCGGTTGTCCGTTTTCTCGTAATTTTCTAAACGTTTTTAGTTCAGCGCTTTTTCAATTTCGCTTGCAGCCGCCTCGAACTGGTCAACCCCAGCACGCTCGGTCAGGATCGCTTCGGCGGCTTTGGTGGCGGCATCAGCAGCAGCGCGGCGTACTTGCGCAGCGGCTTCATTTGCAGCTTGCTCGATACGGGCCTCAGCCAGCGCTTCGCGTCGCTTCATCCGATCAGCAAGGCTTGCGCGGGCCTCAGTCATCAGAGCGTCGGCATCTTTCTTCGCCTGCTCAACAATCGCCGCAGCGTCATCGTCGGCTTGCTTTTGCTGACGTTCAGCATCAGCAAGCATCTTGGCTGCCGCTTCGCGCAAATCCTTAGCTTCATTTAGCTGTGCTTCAATTGTCTCGGCGCGTTTATCCAAAGCCGATGTCAGCATCTTAAAAGCACCGACACGCCACACAATCAGCAGGAAGACAACCAAGGCTGCAAAGGCGGTATTTGTGTCGCCATGGGTTAGCCATTCAGGCAGAAAGCCACCCCCGCCATGTGCATCATCAGCTGCGTATGCAAGTGGAGCCAGAAGCACTGCTAGGATCAAACTCTGTAGTGAGCGTATCATGGCGTTCGTCCTTGTCCTATTTGTTGAGTACGCG
>CAZXTI010000196.1:0-3777 GCA_964643565.1 uncultured Hyphomonas sp.
AATCGTAATTGTCGCAGCCTCGACAGGAAAGGCCCAATAATGGCTCAGCAGATTCCAATAGAGCTCATCAAAACCTGTGTCATATCTAATAGCATTTTTAATGCGGTAGGTAATGTCATATGTGTGCTCACCGCGGCTTAAGAAGCGGTCTTCGTCGCCAATCAGTATGCGAAAAGCGTTGCCCTCACGGAGTACCTCATATGGCTCTCGCCTGCCATTACGCTTCACAGACTTAACATTATACCGCCAAGTCAGTTTCCCTTCAGTCTCCGGGTCGTCATAGTAACGCGGCATATCCCTAAATATACCGCGCCGGATACGGCGCCCTTCCGCATTAACACGAATGGACTCGGTTATATTAATATCGCCATTTGCCTTGATAAGCACATCGACATTATACTGAAGGATGCGTTCTTGAGCACTTGCCGCAAAAGGCAAAGCAATGAGCAAACTTAGGGCGAGCGCAAGGATGCGCATATAGGTTGAAATGCGCATCAAAGCTCAACCTTTGGCGGCCGGCGCTCGGCGAAATTAATCTCGAAAAAGTTCGCAGCCGAGAACCCGAAAATGCCAGCCAGTATATTACCCGGAAAGCTTTGAACTGAAACATTCATTTCACGCACAGCGCCATTGTAAAATCTGCGCGCCATCTCAATCTTGTTCTCGGTATCGGAAAGCTCGTCCTGCAAATCGAGAAAATTCTGATTCGATTTCAAATCCGGATAATCTTCAGCTAAGGCCATAACTTCCAGCATCGGCGCTGACAGAGCCGTCTCAGCACTGCCGCGCGCTGCCGGATTATCCCCTGCCGCAAACGCTTCATTGCGCTTGGCCACAATGTCCTCAAAAAGCGATTTTTCATGTGCTGCATATGCTTTGACCGTCTCTACAATTTGCGGAATCAGGTCGCCGCGACGCTTTAGCTGCACATCAATATCGGACCAAGCGTTTTTCACCATCTGCGCCTTGCCCACAAATCCATTGTAGAGCACGGCCACCGCACCGACCAAAACGGCAATAATGATAAAGATGAAGAATGAAGCCGTCATTGTTGAAGCCCTCCCGGCACAATTGGCCTAAATATGGGGGAATTGGTCTGGTTTGAAAAGTGCTTGCCTTCATCCCGCCCCGCCGTTCATTATAAAGCCGAGCAAAGGGGATCAGAATGAACACGGTTTGGACGACTAACATAAAGCTCACCCTATTAACTGCGCTACTGATTGTCGTTTATTTGTTCCGCCACATACTCGTTGCCCCGCCCGCTGTTGATCCGGACCATGCTTTCAACACCCAGCGCACGTTTGAACGGCTGGAACGCATCTTAGGCGATCAGCGCCCGCATTCTGTAGATACCGATGCGAATGATGAAGTGATTGCGAGGTTAAAGTCTGAAATTTCCGATCTCGGCTTTGTGCCAATCGTAAAAGACGAATTTCACTGCGTCTCCTGGCAACGCTCTGCCAGATGCGCCCGCCTTCAGAACATTATGTTTTGGGTCACAGAACCCGGCCCGAATGCGGTCCTCGTCCTGTCGCATCATGACAGTGTCCCAGCTGGCCCCGGCGCGTCTGATGATGGCGCAGGGGTCGCTGCCAGCCTTGAAATTGCCAGCCTGATGGCCGAACGCGACCTAAACCGCCCCTTGCTTGTCTTGATCACAGATGGCGAAGAACTCGGCCTGATGGGCGCGAATATGTTTGTCGAAAAGAACCCTATTGCGAAAATGGTGGGCGCTGTTGTTAATATGGAAGCGCGCGGCGTTAGCGGCGTCACTGCATTTTTTCAAACCAGCCGACCGAATGGCCGCGACCTCGAAGCGCTCAATACCAGCACGCGCTTACCTGCTGCCAGTTCGCTAAATTCTGACATTTATGAGCTCTTGCCGAACGATACCGATTTGACGGAATTTCTAGGCCTTCCCATTGATGCGGCAAACTTCGCCTATTCAGGTGATGTCGCCTTCTACCATACGCCCGGTGACACTTTGGAAAATATGGATAAGCGTGCCTTGTTCCATCTCGGCGCATCCGGTTTGGCTGCTGTTGAAGCGTTTATGAGCCAAACTGGAGAAGAGGCAGAACGCCAACTGCTCTATGTTGATCTTTTCGGCTTACGCATCATCAGCTTGAGCGCCTATATTTGCCTGACGATTATGCTGCTCACAGGCGTGGTAACCGCCGGGCACTTGTGGAGCCTCCGCGCCACTTCTCCACTGCTCAAAACAATATGCCTCCCACCACTCGCAATCGCAATCGGTCTCGCCTTTGCTATCGGCGCGACGGCCCTAGTATCCTTCATCCGGCCTGAAACAGGCTATAGCAGCGCTTATCCAATTGTATTACGCGGCCTACATGTCAGCGCCGGACTTTTGGGCGCGCTCTTGGCTTATGTGTTTCTCGCTTCACGCCAAACCACAAAGTCTATGCTCATGTCCGCATGGTTGTGGACCGTCATTTTTTCCCTGACAGTATTTTTCCTTGTGCAGGGGGCGACCATTTTGTTTGTCCCAGCATTGATGTTTTTCGGCCTTGGAGCCTTCATTCTATTCTTCAGAACAGAAGCCAAACCAATTGTCCTACCTTTGCTCGGCTTTCTGGCTTTTGCAGCTATCGCATTGCCGCTCTCCGCACTTGGCGAGACCAGCTTGATCATCGAGAACGCAGCGCCATTTGTCTTCGCACCGATCCTACTGTTTCTTTATGTGGCCCCGATACATATCGGCGAAGAGCAGGCCCAAGGCACGGCATTTAAAACACCAGCCATTCTTGCAAGCACCCTCGCGTTTGTATTCGGTCTATTTAGCCTTTTCGTTCCAGCCTATAGCGAGCACTCACCAAGGGCGCTCTCAATCACACATATCCAGAGCGCTAACTTTGAAAATGCACAATGGAGCGTCTTCGGCTCTGATCCGGTTCCAGAGAGCATGCATGCCGTTGCTGAATTTTCCCAAGGATCACTCCCCGTTTTTGGAGGACCAAGACAGCTCGCCCAAGCGCCGCATTTGACCTCAAACATGAAAGCAAGCTTCACGCGCGACACACAGTCTGAAGACACGCGGTCCACCATTTTGGAGGTCGAAGGCGCTAAAATTGACCGCCTTTCCGTATCACTCGATACCGGAAGCCCCCTATCCCATTTGAAAATTAATGGGTTTGAGATTGAAGCACCCGATTCCATCCTCAACATCATATGCAGCGGGCGCACCTGTAGGTCTGCGCAGATAGAATTTGGCTTTGCGCCAAGCGAAACACCGCTATTGGTAGATGTCGTTGCATCACGGTTTGGACTTGGCCCGGCAGGTCAAAACCTTGTCGATGCGCGCCCGGATTGGGCAATTTCGCGTCAAAACGGCGATTCACGCATCACTCACGTTAGAATTTCACCCGACACACCTTCATAAAAGAATGCCGATGAAGCATACTCAGCATCCATTCATATGGAATAGGCAATAAAGTGATTAGGCGAAAATGCGTATCTGCATCAAACTTGGTGCCGGACGTTAGATGGAGATGCTGAAATGCGGCGTGCTTTTAAAGGATTACTAGGAATGGCTGCTGCGATCAGCTTGAGCGCTTGTGCATCCACAGCGACCGGCTCTTCAAAGTCAGCGTTGATTACGACCGCCCCTAGCCCCGTGCTTACGCAGCAAGTTCCGGCGGGAACCTCCCTCGTTATTGTCAGATACCCTGCCGTGGTCGAGACAGCCGCCCAAACAACCTATCGCTCAAATTACCTGCGAACGCCGATTGGCGGCAGTGCAAATGGCAGCTTCGAAAT
>CAZXTI010000197.1:0-3770 GCA_964643565.1 uncultured Hyphomonas sp.
GTCATGATGTCCTCACATGCCTAAACACAAGCGTAACCTCGCCGCTCTCTTCAGTTCTTTCATGATCAAGAAATGCCCCAAGTTTTTCGACAAGATGCACGGACCTATGATTGTCCTTGGAAATACAACTGACCATGTCCTGCCAGCCAAGGCTTTCATATGCGAAGTCTCTCGCCAGACGCGTCGCTGCGATCGCAAGCCCGCGCCCTTCAAAGCCTGCAAATAACCCGTAACCAAGCTCGCGCGCATCATCAAGGATAGGATAATTCAACGAAACAAATCCCGCCGGTTGCCCTGTCGATTTACACTCTATTGCCCAAGCCCCATAGCCAACCAATTGCCAACGTCCGGCGCCTGCTGCAAACAAATCCCATGCAACAGCGCGCGGAACAGGACCATCAATATACCGGGAGCGCTCCGACCCAAAGAGCGCCGCAAACGGTTCAAAGTCAGACCGTAAATAGGCCCGCAATTTTACGCGGTCATTTTCCAGTGAGGGCGCAGCCAAGATGTGCATATAGAACCATTCTTCTTTTCCTGATCTTATTATCGCAGCTTGACCGCACTATCCAGCTCCCGCACTCTATTACCGACATCCCTCTTATGACAGGTGCCTCATGAATCTCGACACAGCCCCTAAAGCCGATGCCTTTCGCGCGATGATCCGCGCCTTTTTCGAGACCGAGTTTCCAAAAGACATCATCGCCAAAAACAAAGCCGGCGCATCGCCAACCACAGCCGACGTGCGCAAGTCCGAAATGGCACTTGGCACGAAAGGCTGGTTGGCAACCGCTTGGCCTGAAGAATATGGCGGGCCGGGCTGGAGCTTGGAAGAACAATATATCTTCGACGAAGAATTAGAGCGCGCAGGCGTGCCAACCGTTACCCCGATGGGCGTCGTCTATGTTGGCCCGGTGATCTACACGTTCGGCTCGGAGGCGCAAAAGGAACGCTGGCTGCCCGGCATTCGCGATGGCTCGGTCGGCTGGGCGCAAGGCTATTCAGAACCCGGCTCAGGCTCAGACCTTGCCAGCCTGCAATTTTCCGCCGTGCGAACGGGCGAGACCTACACCCTTAACGGCACCAAGATCTGGACCAGCGCGGCACAACACGCTGACTGGATATTCCTCCTCGCCCGCACCGATAATTCCGGCAAGAAGCAAGAAGGCATCTCCTTCATCTGCTGCGATTTACGCGCGTCCGGCGTCGAGGTCCGCCCGATCATCACAATCGATGGCAAACATGTGCTCAATGAAGTCCACTTCACAGATGTCAGCGTGCCTGCCGACCAACTCATCGGCGAAGAAGGAAAGGGCTGGGGTTATTCGCAATACCTCCTCGGCTTTGAGCGCACATCTTACGCCCGCATTGGCGGCAAGAAAGAGATGATGAAAAAAGTGCGCGCCATCGCCGCCGCGACATCCATGGGCGGTAATCAGCGCCTCATAGATGATGAGGCCTTCGCCGCGCGGATCACGCAATCCGACATCAATTTACAAGCGCTGGAAATACAAGTCCTGCGCATCCTGTCTGCCCTCTCCTCTGGCGGCTCGGTCGGCAACGAAGCCTCCATCGTGAAAATCATGGCGACCGAAACACATCAACAGATCACTGAGCTTTTCCTCGATGCGGCAGGCGCTTTTGCGCAAAGCAGGTTTGAAGACAGTGTCACACCCGGCTGGGCCACAGATGCCCACATGCCGCCCCATGCCGCGCCCGGCGTCGCCTCATATTTTGGCGGCCGCGCCCAAAGCATCTATGGCGGCACAAACGAAATTCAAAAGAACATCATCGCCAAACGCGTGCTTGGTCTTTAATAGCCCCAATACGCGACACCTTTTGCACTTTACCCAACTCATGCTAGGACGCCGGATAGACGTTCCGCTTATGTTCGCGCGTCTTTGACTGGATAGATACCCACATGACCGACACGCCCGAAGACATCTACGCCGCCCCTGCCCAATGGGTTAGCCAAGGCGCAGGCGCGCAAGGAAACCTCTTTCTTACGGGCCGCGCCGGAACCGGCAAAACCACGCTCCTGCGCCGCTTTTTAGAACTCTCAGGCGAGGACACAGTGGTGCTCGCGCCAACCGGCGTTGCCGCCATGAATATTGGCGGGCAGACAATCCACTCCTTCTTCAAATTCCCGCCGCGCCTGATGGAGCCGACAGACATTAAACGCCTGCGCAATGGCCGCGTTTTCCGCGCCATGAAGACACTGATCATTGACGAAATTTCTATGGTGCGCGCCGATATGCTCGACGCGATCGACAAGTCGCTCAAGCTTAATCGCGGATCCAAACGACCCTTTGGCGGTGTACGGATGATCCTCTCCGGCGACCTCCACCAATTGCCGCCCGTGGTCGGGCGCGATGAAGCCCCTATCCTTGAGGAGCGCTATGGCGGCTCTTACTTCTTCAACGCCCCCGCCTTCAAAGAGGCCGAGTTCGCCTTGCTCGCGCTAAAGCATGTCTTCCGCCAGGCCGAACCGCAATTCCTCTCCTTGCTCGGCGCAATCCGTTCCAACCGCGTCAGCCCTGCCGATGAAGACATTTTGCAAGACCTCGTCTCAGACCGCTCTGCAAAAGAGGCTTCCGAAAGCCATGTCGTCCTGACCCCGAACAATGCCAATGCCTACCGCATCAACCAAGCCCGCCTTGCAGAGCTCGACACGCGCGCGGCCACTTATGAAGCAAAAGTCGATGGCCAGTTCGATACCCGCGCCTATCCAACAGAAGCCGACCTTGAGCTAAAAGAAGGCGCCCGCGTCATGCTGATCAAAAATGATCCGGACGGGCGCTGGGTCAATGGTTCGCTCGCCACCGTCGAAGGCTTCAACAAGGACAGCGTGATCGTCGATGTCGATGGCCACGCCTATGAGATCGAGCCAGCCTCATGGGAAAAATATCGCTACACGGTCGATACCGAAACGAAAAAAGTCTCCCGCGAAGTCGTCGGCACATTCCAGCAAGTCCCGCTGCGGCTGGCCTATGCGGTCACCATCCACAAAGCCCAGGGCCTAACGCTCGACAAAGTCTATATCGATTTTGACCACGGCATGTTCGCCCACGGACAAGCCTATGTCGCCTTCTCCCGCGCGCGCGATTTGGAAGGCTTGGAAATCTCAAGGCCGCTGCGCCCGCGCGATCTGGTGACCGACCGCGCCGCCTTTGCCTTTGGTGCGCTCGACAAGCTTGAAGACACAGACGCCTACCTCCTCGCCAAATTTGCCAAGGATGAAACGGCCCTGCTTTAAGCGGTCCGCGCGACTGCACATGCCTGTCTATTGAACATAGACGAAACCGCATTTTCATGGTGTCATCATTTCGCAGTCGTAATGGAGGATGGCTCATGTTCAGCTTGTTGAAATTATTTTCAAAGGCATCGGCAAAACTGTTTGCAACATTCATTATGGTGATCGTGCTGATGTTGCTTGGCTTTGCCTTCTTTCCGGGCGCACTAAATGCGCTGTCAGATTTGGCGAATATGTTGGAATCCCAAGTGCGCAATCCCAATCTCGACGAGCAAGGCACTTTCCTCTTCCGTACACTGGTCAATGAGAACACAATCTTTGGTATTTTGACGACGCTGATTGCCCGGGCCGTGGTTGAATTTTTTGCTTGGGCGTTCGGTGCGATTGGCCGAAAAATGCGCCGCACAGAAAGCCCTGCCGACGCAAAAGGCTATTATTAAGCTTTAGGCCGTTTCTTTTGACGAAACTTTAGCCTCGCTCACATGCGGTCATTATCTTAGTGTCCGATCTGGGGCGA
>CAZXTI010000198.1:0-2096 GCA_964643565.1 uncultured Hyphomonas sp.
CCGTGCGCTTTGCGCACGATGGAACGTGGCTTCGCCAGCTCATGGCTGTGTTCTGGAGCGCTACTAAAACCGGAAGGGGGAGCCCTGTCCGGATGTTTGTGTTTGGGTGTGTATTTCCCTCTTGGAGTCATCCCACGGCTTGACCGTGGGACCCATCTCGGAACGCAGCGACACGAGATGGATTGCACGGTCAAGCCGTGCAATGACTCAAACCGGAAGAAAGACTAGCAATGGAGCAAGAACCACAGCCCTGAGCGCGACCCATCGTGTGCGCAGCACACGGGCGGTCAAACATCAAGCCCTGAGCCCGCGAAGCGGCGTCTCATCGCTTCAGCGGGAGACAAACTAAAAACTGTCATCCCGGAATTTCGCGTGAGCGGAATATCCGGGACCCAGAGCTGCCAAGACCGGAAGTGCCAACTGGGTCCCGGGTCTACGCGCAGAGCGCTCCGCCCGGGATGACAATTGAGAAATGGGAAGAGGGGCTGGCAATGGAGCAAGAAACAGCCATGAGCTGGCGAAGCCACGTTCCATTGCGCGCTTCGCGCGCAGGGAACAAAAAACAAATGGAGCGGGTACACGGGATCGAACCGAGATCGATAGCTTGGAAGGCTACTGCATTACCATTATGCTATACCCGCACTGGAACGGTTAGTTACAGCGCCTTGTTGGCCCTGACAAGAGGTTTGAACCGAAAATATCCGGTTCCAAATCGAAACCCCGCCGCGTCAATGGGCTGCCAAATTATGACGCCCTCATCTCCCTATCGGAGCATCAGTGTTGCCTTAAATATCCATAAGAAAAATGGTGGAGGGGACAGGATTCGAACCTGTGTACGCTATGCGGGCAGATTTACAGTCTGCTGCCTTTAACCACTCGGCCACCCCTCCACAGGGTCGTTATTCTAATCTCGTTTGACGTGCCTGGCATAAGACGTGCTAAGACCCGTTAAACGCCATCTGACAACAGCCGGAGCGCTCTTATAGTGACCAAGCAAAAGCGGCGCAAGCGCCCATTTGAAAACAATCGTAAACGGGGCCGTGAATCCACCGGAAAAACTGGCGGGAGCGACCCATCCGATACCAGTTGGCTGTGGGGAATTCATGCTGTCGAGGCCGCACTTGCGAATCCGAAGCGCCAAGCGGGGAAGTTATTCGCAACGGCAAATGCCGCGCGAAAACTCGGCCTGAAGGGAAGCCATGAGGTCAGCGGCGGTGAATTGGCGAAACTGTTACCGCCGGGCGCCGTGCATCAGGGGCTAGCGCTTCAGACCGCTCCTTTGCCGGCACTATCGCTGAATAGGTTGCTTGAGCGGAAAGTCACGCGCATCGCTGTGCTCGATCAGGTTTCCGATCCGCATAATCTCGGCGCGGTGATGCGGTCAGCCGCAGCGTTTGGCGTCGAAGCGGTCATTTTGCAAACGCGCCATTCGCCGCCAATCACCGGGATTGTAGCGAAGGCTGCAGCGGGCGCTGTGGAAACGGTTGCTGAATGCCGGGTTGTGAATATTGCCCGCGCGCTGGAGACGCTTTCACAGGCTGGGTTTACCTCGATTGGTCTGGCTGGAACTGCCCGCGATAACCTTGACGGCGCGATACCTGAGACAGGCTCCGTCGCGCTTGTCTTTGGGGCTGAAGGTGCCGGGCTTCGCCCTGCTGTGGCTAAGGCGTGTTCATGGCTCGCTAAGATACCGATGTCTCCGGCGATGGAGAGCTTGAACATTTCAAACGCGGCTGCAATTGCGTTTTATGAGATTGCGCGCAAACAGGCCGGGTGACTTGTTAAGCGTTTCGGCTAAGGGCTGTGTCGACCAATAAGTAGGCAGACAAGCGCGGCGAGGCGTGGCGGCCAAGTTTTTGGGTGTCTTCCAACGCTTTTAAGGCATCTGTTTCCTCAGCCGCGAGGAAGCGCTGGGCAAGTGCCATTAGATGGTCATCCTTGTTTAGCCGAACTGCGACGCGATCAACCTGTTGTCCGGCGGCGCTGCGTATCGCTTTACGGCGCAGGGCGTGGTCTTTACGCGCGGCTGCTGCGATCTTCTTCTTGTCGCGGGCGCGAAATGCGGTGGGCAACGGAATACCAGAGTTTTGCAAATG
>CAZXTI010000198.1:2196-3714 GCA_964643565.1 uncultured Hyphomonas sp.
TAAACACGCCGTGTACGCAGGGGACGTCTTGCGAAAATTGGTGAATTGAACTCGGCGGTTTCAGGCGCGACAGGGCGCTGATGAATGTGAGGCGGCTCGGCTGTTGGTGGCTCTGGCGCAATCGGGGCTTCCAGCAGATCGTCGTCATCTTCTTCAAGAATACCGCGTGATTGCTCTTGAATACGCGCCGCCGTGTTTGCCGCAGCAGCCCCGGTTTTGCGCAGCTCTTCCATCGTGCGCGATGAGGTTTCCTGTATCAGGAGTGTTTTTTCTGTAATTTCATTATTCGCCTCTCGTGCGCGATCAAGCGCTCCAGAGACGGCATCAGTTAAGGCTTGGCCTGTTTGTGCCGCAGCATCCACCGCCATGCTGCTTGCTTTTTCAGCGATTTCAATCGACTTTTGCGTTTTGGCGAGACGCGTTTCAATAGCGTGGATAGAGCTGTGTAGTGCTTCGGTTGTCTGAACTGAAGCAGAAGAGAGATGGTCAAGGTTTGCCAGCTGTGACGCCAGTCTGCCGCTTGTATTCTCCAATTCCTGAATTCGCTCACGCAGCAGCGCATCAGTTGCGGCGAAGGTCTCTTTAGCTTTTTCCGTCGCGATATCGACATTCGCAAGTTGGGCGGGCATCGCCTGTGTCATTACAGCGGCTTGCTCATCCAGCTTACGCGATAAGGCTTCAAGGGCTTGGCGTTCATTGGCCAGCCGCTCGGTTAGATCGCGCGCATTATCGGCCATTGCATAACCGACTGACTCAGCGCGCATGCGTTCATCTTCCATATTTTTGCTGATAGCTGTCAGGGAAGCCATCGCTTCCTGACTGGATTTATTTATCAGTGCGCTGCTGTGCTTGGTGGCTTCTGCAAGACTGCGGATATCACCTTCAGCTGTTTTTGCAGGCGACAGCAATGCTTCAGATGACAGCAGGACCAAGGCGTTTGCCGCGCGCGCTCTGCTGACCTGTTGCGCAAGCGCAGCGGCGAAAATCAAGATAAGGCCGGGGAGGATAACCAGCCCCGCTGCAGATAGCATTAAGGCGGTGGGCATCGATCTAAGACTATCAATACCGACCCAAGCATAAGCGCCATAACCGCTTGAGGCCCACCAGAGAACAGCTAGTATAAGGCCAGTCCAGAGCATCCACGTGCCAGCAGATTTGGTCTCTGCGGTCCTTCGCTGAAGCTCGGATTCGTAGGTGGGTGTCGGTGTGGTCGAAGGTGGTGATTCTCTCATATCGCGTACTCTACCATAAAAACACTATGGATTCGTTGATATTACTGCGAAACGGCTGTTATCGGTCAGGTGTAGAGAGGTCGTCAGTTTCTGATGGCTGGGAAGTATCTTGTTCCCGATCAGGTGCAGGGCTCTCAGGTGGGGTAAATGTAATGCCGATAATGCCCAAAAGTAGGGCAAAAATGAAGTTTCTAATATCAATTAATAGTCCAAGCATACCCCGGCCCACCCCAATCAATAGTTATAGTGTAGCCTAGCATCGCCTCGCTGACAATTATTTATTGCC
>CAZXTI010000199.1:0-3712 GCA_964643565.1 uncultured Hyphomonas sp.
TCTCCATTCCGCATAGACATAGTATTTCGAGCGTCCGTAGACTTCCAAGTTTGGTATTATGAAGTCACCATTCTTTAGTCGGTTTAGGAAGACTGGGCCAGGGTAACCTAAAGCTTGAATTAGAGGTGCTATTTCCTCGTTGGCGGCTTGCCAAGCTAAAGATTCGGAAGAACCGTCTGAGTTAGGGTAGCTAATGCAGTCCTTGTATGAGCAGAAACTAAATCCCTGAATATGCGGATAGGCTTGTAAGCTGTTTCCGAGTTCGACGAAAGCATTTTGGTTTAACTTGAAGTGAATTTTGTTTGAGATGAGGTTTTTATGAAACCGTAATTTTTCAAAAGCCACGAAAGACACAATAGCGCCAATACCTATAACAACTGTAACGATGAGAAGCTTTCTAAAGCTCATCGTGAGCTATCCCATCCCCCCGCCTGCGCATTTTGCTCAGCCGCCTGCCGGATCAGCTTGGCGATTGTTTCGGCGTCTTGGGCACCTTGGACGGCGATGGCGCGGTTGCCGATGAAGCAGGGTACGCCGGAGACGCCCATTTGCATGAACATGTTGGTTTCGCGCGCGACCGTGTCGCGGTCGGCGTCGCCTGCGAGCAGGTCTTCAATGATAGAGCGGTCGAGGCCGATCTCTTCGGCGATGTCTGCGAGCACGGCCTTGTCGCCAACGTCGCGGTGGTCGGAAAAGAAGGCGGCAAAGAGGGCTTCTTTCATCTCCATGCCCTTGCCTTGGCCTTGCGCCCAATGGACCAAGCGGTGCGCATTGGTGGTGTTGGGGCGCATCGGGATATTGTCGAAATCGAACGGGATACCTTCGGCCTGTCCATATTCTTCGAGCGCGGCGCGCATCATTTTCCATTTGTTCTTGGAGGCGGCATGGTCGGCCCCGTCAAAGGCTTCATTGCCGAATTTGCCGCGCATATAGGCTTTATATTCCATGCCGTCTTCGGGCAGGGTCGGGTCAAGCTGATAGGGGCGGAAGTAAACCTCGGTTGTTACCTCGGGCACGAGTTCCAGCGCTGCCTTTAGGCGGCGCATCCCCAGCCAGCACCACGGGCAGACAATGTCGGACACCATTTCGATTGCGACGGTTTCGCTCATGCGGGAACACTTTCTGGTTTTGAGGCGGCTTGTTTCAGGACGGTGAGATAATCGGGCTGGACTTCCATGCGGGCCGTGTGTCCTTTTTTGCGGAGCAAGCGATGCGCTTCGGCAAGGCGGTAACAGGGCAGGTGCATGAACATGTGATGCTCGCAGTGATAGTTCACCCAATAGGGCGCGATCACGGCGCGCTCGATCAGGTTGGCATGTGTCGTGCGAGCATGGCGCATCGGGTCATTATTGTCTGGCACGACGGCATGTTCGGCAATATTACGCAGGCGCGTTACCAGCGGGAACCATGTCGCCATGGGGAGGAGCCAGAGCACGAAATATGCCCACCAGACCCCGGCAAGCGAGAGCGTTGCGAGAAACAGCGCATTAAATGTCAGGAACGGGATGACGGATGCGCGCGCATTCTGGGCGCGGTTTTCGCTGCCTTTCGTATTGCGGATACCGAGGCCGAACGCGTTTGAAAACTGGTTCAGGCGCTGCTTGAAGAAAGTCTGTCCTGTCAGGTCACGGATGATTTTACGCTTGAGCGATGTCTGCGTGATGGGGAAGGGCGCAGAGAGGATCAGGTCCGGGTCTTCGGGTTGTTGGGCATATTTGTGATGTGTCAGATGGTAGGTGCGATATGATGCGAGGTTGCCGCCAAAGCCCGGCCCGCAGAATAGGCTTGCGAGCGTGTCATTCACGCGCTGATTGGGGTGCAGTCCGCCATGGGCGGCTTCATGTTCGAGGATGGCAAGACCGAGCTGGCGCGTGCCGATCAGCATGATTGCGATGGGAATAAAGAAGGGTTGCCAGACACTCAGCGCCATCGCGCCAAGGATTACCGCCCAGCAATGGATAAGCAAGGCCGGGCCAATCCACGCGCTGCGCCGGGACACATGGGTCCATTCCTCTTTGGTGAAGAGATCAAGCGGGCGTATGCGGGCAGCGGCGGGCATGTGTGCAAGATACGCCGAAATTAGGCGCGTGGAAAGATGCCGCAAGGGGAAGCGTGTCTTTGGCTCGCTAGTCCATCTGGATGCGTTTATAGCCTTGTGCCTGAGCCTCGGTGAGGAATGTGTTGTAGATCAGCGCGCCGCCCCAGAACACATTATATCTTACATCGGTGTTTTGTGTCTGGCTCGCATCGCCGCGCACATTTGAATTGTATCCGGTGAACCAGCTTTTGGAGGTTCTAAACAGGAGACGTTCATGCATTTGGACGACCATCTGGAACCATTCGCGCTCACCTTCTTCGTCTGACTCCAAGCGGGTCATGTCATTGTCTTTGGCGTGTTGGAGGAGGTCTGTGATCCAGTTGGCGCAAGATTCAATTGCGCGCGGGAAATTGACCGAGCCGGATGCGCCTTGTGGGCCGGCGACCATGATGAGGTTCGGAAAGCCCGCGCTCATGACGCCGAGATAGGTGAGCGGATTATCGCGCCATTTGTCTTTAAGCTTCAGGCCGTGGGTGCCGGTAATGTCGATATGGTCATAGGCTCCGGTGATGGCGTCAAATCCGGTCGCATAGACGATGAGATCTAAATCGTAATGGGGCTGCGAAGTTTGAAGCCCTGTCTCGGTGATCGCTTTGATCGGCGTTTCCGAGATATCGACAAGTTCGACATTGTCGCGGTTATAGACCTCGTAATAGTTCGTCTCCAGCGGCACGCGCTGAACGCCGTAGCCATGATCTTTCGGGATCAGTTTCTCCGCGAGTGCCGGATCATTGACCCGCCCGCGAATGCGGCTTGCGACATAATCTGACAGTTCCTTGTTTGCGGCTTCGTCGAGAAAAACTTCCATGAAGTTGCCCGCCAGCAGGGCAAAGCCCGGCGTGTCGTAAAGCTCATCCCAGAAGGCGCGGCGTTCTTCGGGTGTGAAATTGTTAAACCCGCGATGGTCGACCTGATGGATAAAGCCGCCCGCAGAGCTTGCACATTTGGCGAAGATTTCATCATAGCGTGCGCGGATGTCGTCCATTTCTTCTTCTGATATGGGTGCATTGTTGAGCGGGGAACACCAGTTCGGGCGGCGCTGGAAGACTTTTAGTTCGGCGACTTTGTCAGCAATCGCAGAAATGATCTGCACGCCGCTCGCGCCTGTTCCGACAACGCCAACGCGCTTGCCTTCAAGGGAAACGGGCTCTTTGGGCCAGTGATGGGAATGAAAGCTCTGGCCCTGAAATTTATCCATGCCGGGATAGGTTGGCTTGGCAGGCATGGAGAGGACGCCGAGGCCTGTGATGACAAAGCGCGATGTGTAGGTTTTGCCTGAGCTGAGATGGATATGCCAAAGCCGGGCGCTCTCGTCCCAAACCATGCGCGCGACGCGGGCGTTAAATTGCATATGTTCGCGTAGGCCGAATTTTTCGGCGACATAGTTCAAATATTTCAAATTCTCAGGCTGGGAGGAGAAGCGCTCTTTCCAATGCCATTCGTCTAGCAGCTCCTTAGAAAAGGAATAGCCATAGGTGTAGCTTTCAGAATCGAACCGGCACCCCGGATAACGGTTGCGATACCATGTGCCGCCAAGGTCATCATCAGCTTCGAGCAGGAGAACATCTGTGTCCATGTCGAGGAGGCGTTTTAATTGATAGATACCGGCCACGC